>NZ_JARXOV010000011.1:0-121115 GCF_030162955.1 Comamonas jiangduensis | reverse complement strand
TGGGTGGGTCAGTTTGAGATGGAAATTGCGGGTCAGTTCTGCGTGGAAATCAACAACACCTTGAAGTTCTTGCCAGAATATGGCGTCGTACTGGCTTCCAGTACGCTCTTGATCGAGTTGTAAGTGTTGCTCGACTGGGTGATTGACCCCTGGTGCGACCAAGCGTCGAGCTGTGATTCTGGTATTGGCATCTGCCCCCCTGTTACATCAAGTACTCTCGGAGCTGTTTCTCGCGCGAGGCAAACGACTCCCTCCCACGCTGGAACAAGATGTTCAACTTCTTTAGGTCGTGCTCCAGCAAATCGGTGGCCATCTCGGGTGTGACGTAGGTGTCGCTGATCCGGATGGTCGGCACGTCATGAAACAGAATCTGGCGCAGTTGATCCATCGACTGCGTGTTGATCTCAAGGGTCTTTTGTAGCAGTTGGACGCTGACGAGGTACTTCTTCGCCAGCCACATCAGCAGACTCGGCTTCGGGTCCGGGTAGACGCCCACGCCGACGCTGACCAACCGGATTTCCTTGAGATCACGCTTGAGCGCATGCACAGCATCTGCGATCGCATACAGCGTAGGGTTGTTCGCGCAGTAGCCGCCGTCGATCAGCTCGATGTCCTCGCCCGATGAGGTCCTGACCACCGTGCGTTCGAAGAAGGGGTAGGCCGAGCAGGATGCCTTGACGGCGTCAGCGATGCTTACCCCGAAGCCGGGGAGGAAGGTGCCGACACGCCCATGGGCTTGGGTAACGCTCCCCTTGAAGATCATCGGTCGCTCTGTAAGCCATTTGGCTGTGACCACGCCTATGCCGGTCTTCACGTCGCCGAACGTCGCGTCACCGAAGACCTCACTCGCTAATTTCTTCAACGCTGCCGAACGAGTATGTGCTGTCGTCTGCGACATTACGGCAGGTACGTATTCGCGGTAAAGCTCCAAGATGGAATCGATGCCATGGCCAAGCGCTATCAATGATGCGATGATGGCGCCCGTACTCGTGCCGAAGACCAGATCGAACCTTTGGTGCAACGGGCAACCAATCATGGCCTCGATTTCCTTCAGTACGCCCAAGGTGTAAAAGCCCTTGGCCCCGCCGCCATCCAGCGTCAACACGCGCAGTGGCGCCTGCACACTCTGCCAATTATGAAGCTCTGACATCCTCGCAGACCCTCTCCCTAGATTACGCAGTTGATACTGCTTGTATAGGCCGACATTTTGCCCGCGCTTCGCCGAAAATACGCCTCGATGCGTGTGCTTGGCTGCTTTCTCTACGGCCGACAGCAGCGCAGCGGTTGCCGTCGATCAAAGACGAGGCTCCTATGGCAGCTATGGGGCCAGAAGCGGACAGCTGCCAATAGCTGGCTCGTAATCAGGTAAGGCCTAGCCTCGCGGCCACAGCTCAAGCGCCCGAGAAAGCAGGTCGCGGCCGCGCCGCTCAATCGCTCCTTCGTCCCACGTTTCAGCGCTCCTCAGTTGGAGGTTGATTGGCAGCAAGCTATTCGCCTCAATGGCGGCTCGCTTGGTTGCCCAGGCGCCATTAGAGATTGAGCTGTTCAGACTGCCTGTGATCAAGGTGAGGTTGCCGAATGTTTGGACGATGGCGCTTCGAGCACGTGTCGCAAGTGCTTGGGGATCATCTGCCGGAACAGACCATGGATTGTCGACGCCTCTGCTTCCATCCGACAGCAGCCAGTGAGCGACCCAGGCCTGCGGCATCAGATGCTCGACCGTAAGCTGCCCAGTTACTTTCAGCTGTTCGGTTTTGGAATTTCGATAGGTTTCACTGAGCTTGCTCAGGATGTAGACGATCCTCCCGTTGTTGAGCGCCGAGTAAGCGTGCCCCGTCATCCATGCCTCGGTGAATCGTTCGTCGCTCGGCCACGCATCGGTGGCGCTCTGGAGGCCGGCCAGGTGCGAACGAACAACTGCGGCGGTCGCCCCGTCTCGGCGAATCGCCCGCGTAAGGCCCATAAAGACACGGTTGTACGCCTTGGTATCCGACCCGCAGACCGTACGACGAAGTAAGTAGCTCTCGAGGACGCGTGCAGCCTCGCGCATCTCATCGTCGCTCGCCCCGAGATCAAGCATGGCCAGAAGAGGTGGGAAGACGGTACTTATGTCGAACGTCTCCAGGAAGTGGGCGAGCGGCCCGAGCGCATCGGCATCACTACGACCAACGAGGCGTCTGAAGTCATTGCCTTGCTTCGCTAGCGCCGCGAGTTCTGCCTCGACCGTCTTGTAGGGAGTACTGCGTTCGACCCAATACTTGTACTCGACGAACAAGTGTTTGATTGGAATATCTCTGGCCTGCTTGCTCGCAAGAAAGTGCTGAATGAATAGGTCACTGCGTGGGCGCATCAGGCGCCCCTGCACGACCTCCTGGCGCCAGAAGGGCTCATCGAAGGCTGCCCAATACTTCTTGTACAGAGCCTCTTGTTCCTCGTTTTGCCGAGCGGCCCGAAGGAAGATGAAGTTCCGGAGAAGATCGGCCGGCAGAAGCGGCTCGCCACGGGCGTTGAGCGTCTCGAAGATGACCTGAGCGTCGTCGTCGCGGTCAAGGTCGATTGCCACCACCTTCAGCGCCGTCTTGAGGGCTTCGAAGCACTCTTCAACGCGATCAGTCAACGGCTTGTCGGCCGCCAACGGCGGCTCGGACGGGTTTCCCTTGAAGAACTCAGCAAGACTGTCGTAAAAGAAGAAATAGGCCTCCACCATTCGAGGGCGCGGCTCAAACTTCCGCGAATATTTGCGTCGCGTCAACGGATGAAGCTTCTCCAGAGCATCTCGTGACCCCGCATCGACGACGTCAATGAACTGCTGTCGGTCACTCAGCGTTGGCCAAACCTTGTACTTCTCCACTTCCGGCTCTGCCATCCGACCGGTGTTCACCGTGTACTTATTGCACTCTTCGGCGAAGTCGTACAGACCTTCACATCGGCAAAAGTCGCGAAACGACGCAAGGAAAATCTGAAGAGTTGTGAGACGCTGTTGACCGTCGATCACACTGCGCCGCTCGACGCGGCCGGTCTGCGTTTGCCGCTGGTCGAGCACCATCGCACCGAGGAAGTGAACTGGTGCGTCGGTTCGACCCTCAATGAACTCCACGAACTTGCGAGAGATGTCCTCCCACAGTGGCGCCCACTGGTGCTCCTGCTTCCAGACGTACTGCCGCTGGAACATCGGCACTTCGAGCCGCATCTTCTTCTCAAAGATGTCTAGCAGCGCAATCGCATTCGCGTCCATCGCCCCCCCTTGTTCTAACGTGAAAATAGCGTAGCTTATCGGATCCCCTCCAATGGCGGGACAAGGCTCTTCGGAAGGAACTGCGTGTACTTCCTATGCAGGGGCGCTACGCCCTGATCCTTCGTCGCACGGCACTCGATTTTTGTTCCGAACAGCTTGATTCGAGTACGAGAGAGGTTAAGCACCTCGCCCGAGTCGCAGGAGCCGACCTTTATGTGTTCTCTCTTGATGGAATAAGCCGTATGGCTTGCCCTCAAAGCCGCATCCGCTCCTTAAGGATTCAAGCACTTCGGAAGTGCGAGCGTCGGCTTTCAGGAGATGTGAATGCGCACTGGTGTCCTCTTTGGGTGCACAGCAGTCGCTTGAACGTTTACCGTTGAGCATCGGCAACCAGCCTCAACCTGCCGTTCACGGCCATGCAATGGACGACAGCAATTGGTCGACTAACGACGCCGCATCCGTTAACGGACTGTTCTAAACCGGACGCGCAAGGCCCCGCCCCGAAGGCCAGCTTTGCGGAGCGGCGCTCAAAGATAGCAAGGCCCAATTTCGGCCAGAAGCACCATTTGCAATCGTGGCTGTGTCAGTTGCTGTTGCTCATGACCACCAGCTTGGTCAAGGCTAACTGACATTTAAGTCAAATGAGGTCTACGACACCGCTACTTTAAGGAGCTTCGTACTGGTACACTAGCCGGTCCATTTGAGTGGTACACACGCAGTTTTTCAAAAATCATAAGTTATTGATTTTTAATAACTTTCACCATCTGACGCCGAATCTCACAGCCTCCGCCAGATGACTAAGAAATAAGCGCCTTTCCGGGCGCTTATTTCTTGTACCCATCAATGATGGAGGTGCTTGTAGCAAGTATGAAGCGTGACTCCATGAATGCCGACCTTCTGCGCCAACGCAGAAACCTCCTTGCAACCAGCATGGTCCTGATAGCCATCAATCTCGCAGGAGCAACCATTAAGAGAGATGTATCGGTTCTTGGTACGCCAATCGAGTTCAGCAACCCTGAAAGAGTCATATGGGGCGTCTGGATACTCTGGGCCTACTTCTTCGTCCGGTACTGGCAATATCTGAACGAGGAACCCGATCTCGGCCTTCATAAAGGCATGGGGCGATGGATATTAGATCGTATCCCCGAGGATGAGTTCGGTACGTACTCGCACCATGTAGGCTGGGAATGCGGCGTGTTCTGGACGCTCTACTACGAGGATCACGAATCCGGCCATGACGGATGGTATTCCTCAAAGCAGGGGCCACAAAGCGCTTGGAAAAAAGCTATGTGGACTATCCGTGCATTCACTTCTGTAGCAACAAAGACGCCGCGCTTTACAGACTATGTGATGCCTTTTTTTGTTGCGGCAATCCTATTGCTACTCATCATTTTTAGCTTTCTTACTTCCCGATTTAGCGCTGCTGTATAAATGCTGTGCGATTGACTCACGCTGTCGAATTAAATGACTCCACAAACTGAGGGTCCTTGACTCGTTTCGGATGTTTAGCTCACTCCCTCTAATTTATAAGGTGTGCTTAAACCTGCCCATGCCTTAGGTTTCGTGCAATCGAAGCTCAAAAAAACGCAAATCTGCGTTCTACTTAATGCGATGCAGAATTCAATTTTGGAGGCTCTTGCCTGTGTAGCTCTTTTAGAGCTCTCTCACTTTGCATTTATTGCAAGAAAATTCCACAGCAGGCAGTTTTTGAAATTTAACATCTACCACTTAAAATATCAAAAACTCAACACCTAAAAATCTTTCAGCTTAATTTAATGATATTAGAAATATATAATATTTACACAAAAAAATTATAAATCACTTACACATTCAGCACAGTGTATTCTAAAGAGAATACGTCCTCCAGACTTTTACACACCTCTTTAAATTTCTTGCAGGTAGTACTCCCCCATGGAGAATCAATCAGCTCACGGACATCGCCCTTGGCATAATAAGTTATTGCAAAAATGAGGGGTTGTAGCTTTCGTCACAGTTCTTTGCAACGGATTGCCTCGCCATGATGAAATGAAGCACAAGTCCTTCGGTCATATTATAAAACAAGGTGCTGTCAAAATCTCTAAATGTTAAAAAATACTTATTAATATAGCATCAAAAAATTCAAGCTTTCATTATTCCAGAGGGAATTCTAATGTAAAGCAAGTGGTATGACCTTCACTCTTAACAAAGACACGACCTTGGTGTAAATCCATAATCGTTTTCACAATCGCCAAACCTAATCCGCCAGAGTCTGCAGCTTGACTGCGTGAAGGCTCACAGCGGTAAAAGCGGTCAAATAATTGTGGCAAATGCTTGACATCTATGTCTGGCCCTTGGTTACAGACATGCAACAGACAGACGCTGGTTGTGTGGAAGCTGCTCAGCACAATAGCGCTATGCGCATCGCCATAACGTAGGGCGTTGGCAATCAAATTGGCCAGCGCTCTGCGTAGCAAACTACTATCGGCCCACACTTGCCCATGCATCTCCACCTGGATGGTCATGTATTTCTCCTGTGCCATCCCCTCGAAATAGTCTGCCAGCTGTGTCCCTAGCGCGACCAGATCTAACGTCTGCCGCCGCAAAGGAGTAGATGGGTGTTCAGCGCGGGCCAAAAACAGCATGCTGTCAATCATGCGGGCCAGGCGCTCATATTCTTCTTGCTGGGAAACAAGACGTGCTTCGTGCTCGCTGACTGTGCGACTTTGGCTGAGCGCCCACTGGTTGTGCAGCATAAGGTTATGCAGTGGGGTACGGATTTCGTGGGCCAAGTCTTCCGAAAATTTAGATAAACGAGCAAAGCCTTCCTCCAAACGCTGCAGCATCGTGTTGAGCGCCTGTGTCAGCCCTTGCAGCTCTGCAGGATATTGCGCACTGGGCAAGCGAATGGCCAGTTGCTGGGGCCCAATCGCTTGTGCTTGCTCGCTCAATCGCTGCAAAGGTCGCAAACCACGACGCGCCACCTCCCAACCCACAGCAAACGCCAGAGCCACCCCCAGTAACCAAACCCCCCCTAGATCACGCTGGTAGGTCTGTAACATCGCTGAGCGTTCAGCCAGAAGCCGGCCCGCGATCACGGTCAACATCTGATCATCAACACGAAGCTGTGCCCAGGCGAGGCGCGACTTGTAGGGCGCCGAAGTGGTGAACAACTGCACCTGCGGCAGGGCAGTGCTTTCCGTGCTGCCGAGAGACTCCTCTGTGCCCTTCGTCACCGCTTGAGAAGGCTGCGCTGCTGCTTGAGCTACTGTGAGCTGCGCCGGTAGCTTCGGCAGTGCAATGTGCGTAGGGTTGACCTCCAAGAGCACTTGATCTTGCGCGTTTAGAATCCACAAAATATTATCGTTATTACCCAACATATTGGCATAAATTTGTGGAGTATTAATCAATTTTTCTAAACTTATGTCACTGTGCAGCAGTTGCTGAATACGATCAATTCGACCGATTAAAGAAATATCTTCACGGTGTGCAATTTCTTTTTCCAAACTTTGGTAAATGTACAATCCCATGCCGAAAAATAATACTGCGCTGGTGCATGCAAATAATAAAGCCAAGCGCAGCCGCAAGCTAATTTTGCGCAGGGAATGCTTCATGCTCAGCCCTCAATCCGATAACCCATGCCACGCACAGTTTGGATCAGTTTGCACTCAAAGCCATCATCCACCTTGGCGCGCAGTCGGCGTATAGCAACATCAACCACATTGGTATCGCTATCAAAGTTCATATCCCACACTTGAGAAGCAATTTGGCTGCGCGAAAGCACCTGCCCCTGGTGCTGTACCAGTAAATGCAGCAAGGCAAATTCTTTGTTAGTCAGCTCAACGCGTTGGCCTGCACGTTGTACGCGGCGCTTTAGAACATCAATTTGCAAATCTCCGAGCGTTAAAAACTCTTGGGGACGCAAAGGAGCCCTGCGCAGCAATGTGCGCACGCGGGCGAGTAACTCTGCGTATGAAAAGGGCTTGACCAAATAGTCGTCACCGCCTAACTCCAGCCCTTTGACACGGTCTTCGACACTGTCGCGTGCAGTCAAAAAAAGCACTGGAATGGCGCTGTTCATGCGCAGTCGCTCCATGAGGTTCCAGCCGTCTATCCCCGGGAGCATGACATCCAAAATTAATAAATCAAAATCGCCAGACTGTGCCATAAATAAGCCGTCGATTCCGTTGTGTCTCACACTGACTTGATAGCCTGATTCATTCAGGCTTTTTTGTAAATATAGGGCTGATTTGACCTCATCTTCAATAATTAATATTTTCATAGCATAAATTATCGCTGCACTCAAAAAACATTACACATTTTATTGAGCAAGATGACAAAAAAGTAATCTACGTGCAATGACGCTGTTAATTACACCCCCGAAAATAGAAGCTCAGCATTGTTCGTGGGTATGCCAAGGGTGGTGCACTGTGCATGCCAGCAATGAGCAGCAGGACGCAGGAGCTACGGATGTGGGCCCGCTGTGGCGCCCAAAGGCTGAAGTTTTCTTTACCTTATTTCTTGAATCTGTATGACCAAGCGACGCGTAACTTCTTCGTTCCCCCAACCTACTGCCAGTGAGATTACGCCAGCCTCTGTGGCTGCAGATCGACGCAATGTATTGAAACTCTTGGCTGCGGGGGGCGCAGGCCCCGTGGTCGCCGCTTGGGCCGCCCGTGATGCAAAAGCCTCGATGGTGCAAGCACCAGGAAAATTTGCGGCTTTGCCAGGGCATAAAACCAAAGTGGCAGGGGCTACGCTCAATGCCGAACTCACACCCTATACCCACGCAGCGGGTTACAACAATTTTTATGAATTTGGTTTGGACAAGAGTGATCCTGCACGCTATGCCAGTGCTATGACACTGCGGCCATGGCAAGTACAGGTAGAGGGTTTGGTACATAAGCCAGGAGTATGGGATCTGGATGATTTACTCAAGCTCAGCCTTATGGAAGAGCGCATTTACCGCCTGCGCTGTGTCGAGGCCTGGAGTATGGTGATTCCCTGGGTGGGATATTCGCTTTCGAAACTGATTGAGCGGGTGCAGCCCATGGGTAGTGCCAAATATGTAGAGTTTGTGACCCAAGCTGATCCTCAAACAATGCGGGGCCTGCGCAGTGGCGTTCTCGACTGGCCATACACCGAAGGGCTGCGTCTGGATGAAGCCATGCACCCACTGACGCTGTTGGCTTTTGGCATGTATGGTGAAGTGCTGCCTCACCAAAACGGCGCCCCAGTGCGGTTGGTGGTGCCATGGAAATATGGTTTTAAAAGTGCCAAAAGCTTGGTCAAAATCCGCTTTGTCGAGCACATGCCCGCTACCGCCTGGAACAAAGCAGCACGCCATGAATATGGCTTCTACTCGAATGTGAATCCTGATGTACCCCACCGCCGCTGGAGCCAAGCGCAAGAACGCGTGATTGGCCAAGGTGGCTTATTTGCACCTAAACGTCGAACTGAACTGTTCAACGGCTATGCAGAGCAGGTTGCACAGTTGTACACCGGCATGGACTTGCGCCGTAACTTCTAATGCTGCGCAACACGTTGAACCAAGCGCTGCTGCATACCAGCGCCAAGCCCCTCTTATGGCTATTGTGCTTGACCCCCTTGGCCAGTTTGGTGGGGCAACTGCTGCTGAATGCACTGGGCCCAAACCCAGCTGAAGCATTAATCCGCAGTACGGGTGACTGGGCATTGCGGGCGCTATGCGTAGCACTGGCAGTTACTCCCCTGCGCCTATTTTCTGGCCTTACTGGATTAGCCCGCATGCGTCGCTTGCTAGGCTTGTTTGCCTTTTTTTATGCGCTGTTACATGCGGTCAGCTACGCTGGGCTGGATATGGAGTGGAAATGGGCAAGCATCTGGGGCGACGTATTGCAGCGTCCCTTTGTTTTGGCGGGCTTGCTAGCGATGGTGGTGTTGCTGCTGCTAGCCCTGACATCACCCAAAGCAATGCTTAAAGCCATAGGCGCCGCACGCTGGCAGCGACTACACCGTACCGTGTATGTGGCAGCTTGGTTGGCAGTGCTTCACTTTTATTGGATGCGCTTAGGTAAAAATAATCTAACAGAGGTTTTTTATTATGGATTTATTTTATTTTTATTGCTACTCACCAGAATATATTTCTCCTGGAGCAAAAATTCTTTAGAGAAATTTTTCAAGCCAAATAAATATTATTAATTTAATCAATCCCATAAATAAATATGCAGACAAGGATTAATCACAGCGATATATAAAAACAGAATGATTAAAAATAAAATATCTGCCTATTTTAGATTTATATTGATGAATTAATTAGAACAGTCAGTGCCTCTATTGCGGCCAAGCACTCTATGCCTTCCAAGAAAACGGCCTCTATCAATTCATCATCACAGCTTAAGACAGTGCTTCTATCCGGGGCCAGTTCACCTCTGGCAAACTTTCAAACGCGGGTTTCGCGAAAAAGTAACCTTGGAAGTAGTACACCCCCATTGCTTGCAAAGTTAGAAACTCAGATTCAGTTTCAACGCCCTCTGCAATGACCTCAATCGACAGTGCCTTGCAGACGCCAAGGATGCCTTGCACGATCGCTTGACGCACAGGATTGCTCCCGATATCTCGCACCAGTTCCATGTCCAGCTTAATAATGTCAGGCTGAAACTCCGCCAGCAAATTGAGTCCAGAATATCCAGCGCCAAAATCATCAATCGCAGTTTTGAAACCCCTGCGGCGGTATTCCTGCATGATGCGTTTCAAGTGGTCTTTGTCCACCACACGTTCATTCTCTGTAATCTCGAAAATGAGTTGATGGGTGGGAAACTGGTGTTCGTTTGCTGCTTCCAAGGTTTTACGGATGCATGCCGCAGGCTCATACACCGCATTGGGCAGGAAGTTGATGCTCACGTGGCTCTTGATACCCAAACGTGCCGCCAAACTCACCGCCTGGACACGGCAGGCTTGATCAAACTGATAGCGGTTATCTTCCGTCACTTGGCTAAGAATTTGCAGAGCACCACTGCCATCTAGCCCTCGCACCAATGCCTCATAGGCAAAAATGGTGTTGGTACGCACATCCACAATCGGCTGGAAGGCCATGCTGAATGCCAATTCGAGTGGCGCACGATCATGGCATTTTTTGCAAGGCGGAATGGATGAGTCTTGAATGGGTGGAATCATATAAAAATGCCGTGTCGGGCAATATCAGCTTGGCCGAGTGTAACAATTGGTTCTAGCCAGACATTAATACGGGCCCACCTTTTTGCAAAGCACGTTGGTACGCTGGCCTAGCCTGCATACGTTGGCAGTAGGCTTGCAAATAGGGCGTGGCTTGCTCTCCTCCGCGCGCCAACAAAGCTTCTACAGCGAAGCTCATCTGGAAATCTGCCATCGTCAGGTGTTCGCCAGCAAACCATTGGTGCTGTTCAAGGTGCTTTTCTATGAACACCTGCGCAGTCTGCACGTTCGGCAACACCAACTTTTTCTGTACCTGAGAGCATAGTGCCCGAGCAATAGGCCTGACAAAAAAAGGCATTGGCTGGCGTGGAATGCTGTCAAACACCAGCTTCATGACCAACCAATTCATGAGTGAGCCTTCGGCATAGTGCATCCAAAAGCGGCACTGCCGAAAAGCCTGTGTGCTGTGCGATGGCTGTAAATGGGAGAGGTCTGAAGGGGCCTGTGCGCCATAAGTTTCGACCAGATACTCAATGATGGCGCCAGACTCTGCGATCACTAACTCGCCATCGGTAATTACAGGCGACTTACCCAGGGGATGAATTTCTTTCAACGCAGGCGGTGCCAACTTGGTTTGCGGATCACGCCGATACATTTTCAAGGTATAGGGCACTCCCAACTCTTCCAGTAGCCACAGTATGCGCTGTGAACGCGACATCTCTAAATGGTGCACTGTCAACGCCATAGCATCAGTCTTTCATGGTTTGCTGGAAGCTGTTGCAGACCCAGCGCGACGCAGCCAGGCCATGCAACGTCCGAGCAAAGGTAGCTTTTCGTACAGTTCTTCGGCTGTGTCCCAATAATCACGGTGTTCCAGCACCAGGCCTTGCGCATTCAACTGCAACAAGGTCCCTCCTCGGATGCACTGCGGCACGCCTTTGCGCCAACGACGCATGCGAAAGTGGAATTCCCAAGCCAAGAAGGCTTGCTGGCCTTGCACCAATTGCTCCGTCACGACAAAGCGAGGAGCATCCACGGTCGTGAACATGTGCGCAAAGACCTTCCGAATACTTTCCAGCCCACGCACATCATTGAAAGGGTCTTTGAAATGCGCGTGCGGGGCATAACAAGTGTGCAAGCTGTTGAGCCGCTCTGGGGTGAGCTGCTCATACAGCTGCACCAGCCGTTGCACACCAGCCTCGACCTCAGGAGAAATCACAGAGTGGTGCTGCATACGTCTCACAACCCTGTCATGCGGTGCACCAGCGCAAAGTACCAGCGATAGGGCAGCACCCGCAACAACTGCAACCAGGCTGTAAAGCGGCGTGGAAAATGAATTTGGAAGGCCCCACGCTGCCAGCCCTGGAGCATGGCTTGTGCTGCCTGCGCTGGTGTCAGCAGCGCAGGCATGTGGAAGTCATTCTGTGCAGTCAGCGGCGTGGCCACAAAACCCGGGTTGACCACACTCACTGCCACCCCCTTGGGGCGCAAATCCAGAAACAGTGTCTCCGCCAGATTGATCAAAGCGGCCTTGGTTGGCCCATAGGCCAAGCTCTGCGGCAGTCCACGCAAGCCAGCTACGCTGGCCACCAAACTGAGGTGGGGTGCGCGGCCATCGCGCGCTGCGCTCAGCATGGCGGGCACCACCGCAGCCACCACATGCAAAGCCCCGGTCTGGTTCACTTGCTGGTGGCGCAACAACTCATCCAAATCCATTGCATCGGCACGCATAGGCTTGTAGTAGCCTGCGCAATAGCACACCAAATCCAAGCTACCTTGTGCATTCAGTTGCTGCGCTGCGTGTTCCACGGCCTCGCGATCTGTCACATCCAGGGGCAGCGCCTGGCTACCTGGGTGCTGCGCCACAAACTCCATCAAAGGCGCCTGCTGCCTTGCAGAAATAATCACTTGCGCTCCCCGCGCATGCAGCGCTTCTGCCAGCGAGCGGCCAATGCCTGTGGAAGCGCCAATCAGCCAGACGCGCTGGCCTTGCCAATTGGTAATGCGAGGGTTGAGCGACATAGGCCTTCTCTTTAAACCTTGGTGAATGAAAGCAATACTTCGCCCAAGCGAATGCCAAACTTACTCATGGTGGCGCGATTGAGCATGACGTGGTCATCCATCAAAAACATCCAATCATCAAATTGCACTTCGTACACACTGCCGTCCACAGGCAAGCGCAAGGTGTAATTCCAGCGGAAGGCGTTGCCAGAGGTTTGCCCCTGCGCCTCACCCACCACATCATCGGCCCGCCCGGTGTAGCGGCCGTCAGCATGCTTGGTCAAACGCCATACGCGGCGTTCGGTGCTGCCATCCGCATAGCTAAAGTGCTCATCCAGCACGCCCTGGTTGCCTTCCCAGTGGCAGTCCATGACCACCGTAAAACGTCGGGCTACGGCACCATCACGCTTTTGAAAAATGCCGTGTGCCAACACACGGCCATTGAAATAGCGATCCAGCTCCAGGAGCGGTTTTTGCTGCACATAGTCACTCACCTGCGGGCCTGCACACCCTGCTAGCATTGCCACACTTGCCAGGCCTGCTATCAATAAAGTACGACGTTGGTTCATGATGGATACCTCCTGTCCGATGCCGGTAAAGACTCCCGGCGGATTAGCAACACATACAGCAACAGCGCAGCCAGTAATTTGAGCGCACAAGGCACCAGGGCATAGGCCCACGCCAGATGCTGCAACGCTTGTTCATCTTGACTGCCTGGTGCATAGCCAAGCCACTGCAGCAGCGGCAATACTGCACCCGCAGCCAGTGCCAGGTTGAGCTTGGTGGCCAGGCTCCACCAGCCCAAGTAAGCCCCATCGCGGCTACCCTGCGCACCTTGCCACTCAATCAACCGCGCTAACAAGGCGCCAGGCAAGGCCAGGTCCGCACCTAAAGCCACACCTGTCAGTGCACAAATTAGGGCAAAGGCTGGAATCTGCCCTGTACCCAAACCTGCAGTCCAGGCAAAGCAGACCACGGCCAGCAACATGCCCAACAACCAACTCCGGGCCAGCCCTAGATGGCGCACCACGCGCAGCCACAACGGCATAGAGGCCGCAGCGCATATGAAATACAGCACCAGAAAAACCGCCGTAGCTTCTTCACTGGCACGCAGCCGGTCTTGCGCAAAAAACAGCATGAGAGCGGCAGGGATAGCACTGGCAATACCGTTGCTCATGAACACGGCCAACAACCGTCTAAACGCAGATTGCGCCAAGGGTTGCCACACCGAGATCGCCGCTTGCGGCGAGCCATGCAAAGGAACAGGCTGTGGCGCACGCCACCACAGTGCCCACCCCAAGAACAAGGCCACGCCAAATACGGCCAGCATGGCCTTCGGCCCCCAAACAACCGACAAACCCGAAGCCGCAATGACGCCTGCCAGCCCCAGGCCCTCACGCCAAGCCACAATCCGACTGCGTAGCAAGTCATCGCCTCCCAGACGTACCCCCCAGGCTTGGTGAGTAATTACCAACAGACTGTGCGCCATACAGGTCAGCAGCAAGCCACTGACCAGCCACACCGCCAATCCGGCTTCCTCCGTCACTGCCGGAAAAAACAAACCCGTCATGCCCAGCCATTGAAACAGCGCCGCAGCGCCGCCCACCAGCCACACTGCGCGGGCCGTTCGGGCAAACAATGCGTCGCTGGCACGCCCCAGCCAAGGTTCGACCACGGCATCCACCAGTCGCACTGCCATCAGCAAAGCCCCCACGGTGGCGAGCGACAAGCCAAAACTGCGCGCATAGTGATTGGGGAGTACCACGTACAAAGGCAGTGCAGCAAAGGCCAGTGGGAAGCCCAGTAAGCCATAGGTCAAGCCAGAGCGCCAGGGCAGCGCATCTGACACGGATGCATCAGGGGTGCTCATGGCACCGCCCTACCAAGACCTGCCAGTAAGGCACTGCGCAAACCAGGCTCTGAAGTTTGTGGCGACAGCCAGATACCAAAAAAGTAGCGTGCCAGCTCAGGGTCATTGATCGTGCCCAGAGGTTGCCCCCCACGCCACAGCTGCATCCCTTGGCCAGGCAGGTACAAGCCCGTGAGCTTGTCGCCCGGCTGCACGTCAGGCAACCACTGCGCCAACTCTTGCGTCCAGCGGTGCGCTAATTCTTCACCCAACCTGCGCTGGCGTTGCATTTCTTGGACAGAGCGTTGCGCAATCGCTTTTCCAGTGAAAGCCCGGTGGTAAATCAGCTCCAGCGCCAAAGGGTGTTGGCCAAATGCTTGCGCATCGAATTCTGGGCCTACCCATAAGAGCGCATCGTAAATCCGCAAGCCCAAAAAGCGCATTTGCCCTTGTCCTGCCAGACGTGGCTGCAGCACCGCCTGCTGTACCGCAGCCGATGGGGTGGTCTCTGGCGTGGCGAGGGCCACTCCAGTGGGGGCAGCCCCCCAGACTGCACACGCCACACTCCATTGCAACAGCACACACTTCAATGAATAAATTCGGTGTTTAAGCATATGCAACCTGCCTTAAAAGCTATGGTTTTAGATGCAGCGTGACAGAGCCATCACGTCTGAACTGTCTGTAACTTGGTGATTCGCGCCGCAGCGGCGTTGCGCAGCGTTGCAGGGGCAAGTGCTGGTGCAGTGCCCTGCAAACGATGCGCTGGCAAGTGGCGTGATTCATAAGCACTGTCCCCCCCCGTTAAGCGAAATACGCGTACCGCGGCCCCCAACTGTGCGGCTTGGTGTCGCAAAGCTTGGGCTGCAGCAGCACTTTGCTCCACCATGGCAGCGTTTTGCTGCGTGGCTTGGTCCAGGTGCGCCACAGCGCCCCCCACTTGTGCAATACCTTGCGTCTGCTCGGCCGTGGCGCGACTGATTTCAGCAATCAGACCTGCCACCCGCTGTGCTTGGGCAACGATATCGGTCATGGTCGCGCCTGCATCATTGACCAGTTGCGTGCCCTGCTCCACCTTGGCCACGCTGGTTTCAATCAAGGCTTTAATTTGACGCGCGGCATCTGCGCTGCGCTGCGCCAAAGCGCGCACCTCGCCGGCCACGACGGCAAAGCCACGCCCCTCTTCACCGGCACGGGCGGCTTCCACCGCAGCATTCAGTGCCAAAATGTTCGTCTGGAAAGCGATCGAGTCAATGACGCCAATAATGTCTGCAATGCGGTAGCTGCTTGCGCTGATGTCTTCCATGGTGTGCACCACCTGCGTCACCACCTCGCCCCCCTTGTGCGCTGCGTCGCTGGCAGATGCAGCAAGCTGAGCGGCTTGGCGGGCTGTATCGGCATTGTTTTGGACCGATGAGGTCATCTCCTCCATCGAGGCAGAGGCCTGCTGCAAATTGCTCGCTTGCTCTTCGGTGCGCTGCAGCAAACCCGCATTGCCTGCTGCAATCTCATCGGCACCTTGGGTCACCGCATTTGAGGCATCACGCACCTTGTCCACCACCTGAGCCAGGCTGGTCTGCATCGCTCCAAGTGATGCGAGCACACTGTCTGACTGAGCACGCGCCACACCAGCCACAGGCTGCAAATCACCTTGGGCCACCTGGCGCGCCACCTGCGCCAAAGCGTTGGGTTCCGCGCCCAATTGGCGCACGATGCTGCGGGCCACGCCCCAGGCAACAGCGGCGCTCAAAATCAGTGCCAGCGTCAGGGCGGTAAACATCACACGCAAAAAGCCACTGGCTTCTTCCATGGCACTTTGGTTAGTGGCCTGAATGTGCTTTTCTTTGAAATCAATCAAACGGTTGATCGACGCCAGCCATTGCACATATTGCGGTTTGGCCTGGCTCCAGAGGGTGTCCACTGCCGCTGCATTGCCCTCACGCACTTGTTCAATGATGGTGTTGGTCGTGGTGACTGCTTGGCTTTCAGCCTTTTTTATGTCGGCATACAAGGGGTGAACTTCCGGGCTCACGCCGGGCAATTTCAGCAATGCCTCCAGTGACTGGGCCGACTGGGCATAAAAGTCTGCCAGCGCTGCGATGGTGGCAATTTCTTTGGCGCGCTCGGTGGGCGTTGGACTGAACACCAAATCGCGCACTGCGATCGAGCGGTCATGGGCGGACCCTCGAAAGTTGATCGCATTGCGCTGAACTTGGGAGTAGATGTCTGAATTAGCACGCAAAGCGCGCTCAATACGATCCACCTTCACCACAGCCACACCGGTAACCACCACCAGCAAGGCAACGATCAACCCAAAGCCTACATACAGGCGGGCTGCGACAGTCATTCGTGAAAAAAAATAAGGTTTCATAAAAAGGATCTGGGGCACACCATCGGTACAGCGCCAAACACAGCATCGTGTATGGCACTATTTTTTTCGTCATACCGCTCAAGGGAGCGATGTCAGTCTTTCACCAGCGTGTACTGCACTACGTCAATATTGCGCATACTGAAAGCAGCCTCGCAGTACGCCAAATAAAACTCCCAGGTGTGCAAAAAACGGGTATCAAAGCCTTGCATCAACACCTGACCTCGCTGCTGCACAAAGCGCTGATGCCAGCGTCGCAAGGTCTCGGCATAGTCTTGGCCAAATGCAAATTCTTCCTGAACACGCAGGCCTGCACGCGCAGCCTCTTCGCGAATACGCGAAGGACTGGGCAAACACCCCCCGGGAAAAATGTATTGCTGGATAAAGTCCGTGCCCTGGACATAGCGGTCAAACAGTCTGTCGTCGATCACAATGGCCTGAACACAGGCTTTGCCGCCCGGCTTGAGCAAGCGGTGCATATGGCGGAAGTAAGTGGGCCAGTACTCCTGCCCCACCGCCTCAATCATTTCGATGGAGCAAATGGCATCGAAAGAGGCGTCTTGGATATCGCGGTAGTCTTGCAAGCGCAAATCGACATGTTCTTGCACACCCGATTTCTCCATACGTTGCTGGCCATAGGCAAGCTGCTCGGTAGACAGCGTTACCCCCACCACATCGGCTTGAAACTCTTTCGCAGCTATCTCTGCCAGCGCACCCCAGCCGCAACCGATCTCCAGTACACGTTGGTGAGGTTGCACGCCTGCACTGCGCAATGCACGGCGTACTTTGGCGTGTTGGGCCTGCGTAAAGTCACCGTGCAGATTGCCCTCAAACCACGCCGAGGAGTAGTTCATGCTCGGGTCCAACCACAGCTGATAAAAGCTGTTGCCCAAGTCATAGTGCGCATGGATGTTTTTACGGCTGTTGGCCTTGGTATTGCGGCGCAGCACATGACGCAGACGGTACGCCAAACGCCCCCACCAAGAGCCATACACCAACGATTCCAGAGACTCGCGGTTGGCCAGCAGCAGGCGAAACAGATCCGCCAAATGGGGCGTCGTCCAGTCTTCATCGATATAGCTTTCTGCCAAGCCAATATCGCCAGAGCGCATCACGGCGTGAAACACATTCCAATTGCGCAAGCGCATGGCGGCTGAAGGCGAACTGTTCGAGCCATAACGCAGCTGGCGTCCATCAGGGAGTTCCAGCAGCAAACTGCCATGGCGTATACCTTGCAGCAGGCGCAGCCCTGTGCGCACAAAAGCAGGGAGGTCTGTAGGTAAGGCGGCAGTGGCGGATGTAGGTGCTGTGGGATGCATGGTCTTTAACGGAGCGTAGAAGATCGAGAAACCGACTGCAAAGGCGGTTGCGGCTTGCTGTAAAAAGGCACACGCTTGAGCCACAACCGCAGCGCATGCCAATGGATGCGCGCGGTGACCACGAGCGTCATCAACGGGTAGCGCCACAGCGCGTACCGACGTGCAGAAGCGTTCAGCGGCTGCAAGCGCCCCCCTACGCCTGTCAGCAACAGTGGCCCGTGCATATCGTCATAATCCACGCGCACGCTGACAGCGCCCAAGCCGTACTCGCCGGTGCGCTTGAATTCAAACCGGTAACCACCCTCAACGGGACAAAAAGGGGAAACGTGGAAGACCTTATGCGCAGTCACTTCCTGCCCATACTGGGGCCGATCCAGTACATAGGTGTGGCGCTCACCAAAGGTGTTGTTCACCTCGGCAACAATTGCACGCAAACTGCCGTTGCTGCGCTGGCAGTACCAAAAGCTAACCGGCTTGAAGCTATAGCCCCAAACACGTGGGTAGCACTGCAGCCAGATTTCACCATCCGCGTCGAAAATGCCTTGCGCATGTAGCACCTCTTCCAGCCATGCCAACGCACCGCCTTGCGCAGCACTGCGACCGTCTCCGTGGTCACTGTCCCGAAAACCCAGTATGCCCGGTCGATTGAATGCCAAAACACCAGCAGCTAGCGGCTGTCTTTGCAAGGTGCGCATAGGCAGCATCAGAAAAAAACTGGGATATACAAAACGATGCACGCGCGGGCGCAAACGTTTATGTCGGACGTAGCCAAATCCGATCAGCGGTACGTCACATGGTGACGCTGGTTTGACTTGGTTCATGCCGCCTGCCTCTCAAGCACAGAGAGTTGCGCACGCAACAAACCTTCCGCTGCTGCGTACCCAGACTTCAATCCGTCCTCATGGAAACCGTAACCAGTCCAAGCCCCACAGAACCATGTGCGCTGCTGACCTTGGAGTGAGGGAATCAGGGCTTGGGCCCGTATTGCTTCCAGATCAAAAACGGGGTGTGCATAGTCAATCTTTGCCAGCACCTTGGATGCATCAATTTCTCGCGCAGGGTTCAGCGACACCAGCACTGGCTGCGCAAAAGGCAAGGGTTGCAGTCTATTGAGCCAGTAGTGCAAACACACGCGAGATGACTCGCGTGACGCCGATGGTGAGCGCTCATAATTCCAGGCCGCCCAAGCTGCTTTGCGCTTTGGCATCACAGATGCATCCGTGTGTAAAACGGCCACATTCGGCTGGTATTGAATAGCACCTAAAACGCGCTGCTCTTGTGCAGTGGGCTTATCCAGCAACCGCAAAGCTTGGTCGCTATGCACAGCCAGTACAACCGCATCGAAATGCTCGGTTTGGTCAGCGATGTGGATCTCCACGCCATGTGCATGGCGAACAATACGCTCTACCGCAGCGTTCAACCGCACTTCGGGTAACTGGCGAGTGATCTGCTGCACATACTGCCTTGCACCTCCAGGGATCGTCCACCATTTGGGACGCTTGTTTACCTGTATCAAACCATGGTTGTGACAGAACCGAATCATGGTGGCCACTGGAAACTGCAGCATTTGATCTGTGGGGCAACTCCAGATGCAGCCCAGCATCGGCAAAAAATACCAGTCACGAAATTCGTTGTCGAACCTGTGTGTCTTCAAAAAATCAGCCAATGGCTGCGTCAATACAGCTTCTTCGTTGGCCTCAGCAATGCGAGTGCAAAGCTGGTTAAAGCGCAAAACCTCACGCAGCATGCGCCAAAAACGGGGTCTCAAAAGATTGCTGCGCTGCGCAAACACCGTTGCCAAGTTTGCGCCGCTCCATTCGAGTGCACCACCCAGCCAGCCAGCCCTTGGCACCTGAACAGAAAAAGACATATCTGTGCACACCGTCGGAACTTTTAAGCTCGCCAGCAGCGAAATCAGCGCAGGGTAGGTTCGCTCGTTGAAGACCAAAAAACCTGTATCGACACCATGCGTCACAGGCCTGCCCTGCGGATCTGGCAGGGTCACATCTACGGTGTTGGTGTGCCCCCCGAAATAAGGACCGGCTTCCAGCAAGGTCACATGCGCATGCTTGTTCAAACTAAAAGCTGCCGCCAAACCTGAGATACCAGAACCAATCACAGCTACTTTCATAAGTCACCTTGTGTTGTGCGAACGCTTTTTCAACAAAAAATCTGTATAACCTCCATGTAATGTAATAGACAAACACATATTTGTCTTAGACAATTTAAACTATTGTCCAACACTGATGTTGACTATTGCCCCTCGCGATACAGCGCCACTTCTACGCACAATGACATCATCTTTGCCAAACGAAATACATGGTGCTTTGCCTATCACCGCTGTTGAGCGCGAAACGGGCATCTCCAAAGACACACTACGAGCATGGGAAAAGCGCTATGGTTTTCCTCAACCTCTGCGGGATGCGGCCGATGATCGCCTGTACCCCCTCGATCAGGTGCAACGCCTCAAACTTATTCGCCGCTTGTTAGATGCGGGACACAGACCAGGCAAGGTAGCTCATCTCAGCAATGAATCAATTTGCGAACTATTGGACAAAATCCCTGATTTGTCCAAGACAAATAAAAAAGCACCAGCTCCTTCAGAAGAAATCAGAAGGCTGCTAAGTGCTATCGAATCTCACCACACCGCCCTACTTCGCGATGACTTGCAACGCACCCTGATGCGCAAAGGGTTGGGGACATTTGTGACAGAGGTGGTTGCACCGCTGACGACTGCAGTGGGGGAATCGTGGGCACAAGGCAGGTTTGAGGTGTTCGAAGAGCACCTGTACACAGAGGTAGTCACCAATATCTTACGCAGCAGCCTGGGCAATCTAAAACACTCCGAACTGAACAGAAGTCCCAAGGTGTTGCTCACCACGTTCCCTCAAGAGATGCATGGCCTAGGCCTGCTCATGGTGGAGGCGCTGCTCACATTGGAAGGCTGCGAGTGCATCTCTTTGGGGACCCAAACACCGATTACCGACATTGCCCGGGCTGCTCATGCCCACCAAGTGGACGTTGTCGCTCTCAGCTTTAGCAATGTGCACAGCCAAGTCAGCGTTCAGACCAGCCTGCGCGCACTGCGTAGCGAGTTGGATGCTGCCACAGGCATATGGGTTGGTGGGTCGTGTCAAACGCTGTACCAGAAACACTGGGAAGGCATTACCGCGATGCAAGCGCTGCACGGCATACCAGCGCTCGTGACCCAGTGGCGCGAGACACGATGAACACTTGATCTTCTGGCTCCAAACACCAATAGCTTTTCAACAAATTGCAATTCACGATGTCTGAACGGCCTGCTAATTCCCCAACCCGCGCCTTAGTCTGGCTGAGGCGTGACCTCCGCTGGGATGACAATGCGGCCCTGTTTCACGGATTGCGCCGTTTTGATCAGGTGTTCTGCGTGTTTGTCTTCGACACCGACATCCTTGATGCACTCTCCAATCGGTATGACCGGCGTGTTGAGTTCATTCACGCCAGTGTGCTGCAACTTCACGAAGAACTGCAGGCTCTGGGCGATCGCAGCGGGGTGCCCGGTGCAGGCCTGATCGTGCGTCACGGCTCGGCAACAAGCAGCATTGTCGAGCTGGCACAGACCTTAGGCGTGCAAGAAGTACTGGTCAATCGTGACTATGAACCTCAAGCAGTTGCACGCGATAAACAGGTGAAACAGCTCCTGCACAGCGCTGGGATCGGATTCAGTGACTACAAAGACCAAGTGCTGCTAGACCGCAGCGAGGTACTGACCCAGCAAGGCCATCCTTACAGCGTTTTCACACCCTACAAGCGCGCTTGGCTCCAAAAGCTGGACGACTTCCAGCGCAAGTCTTACCCCGTAACGCGCTACGCACACCACCTGGCTGCCTTACCCATCCCCACTGATATCCCCGCGCTGGAACAACTGGGCTTTATCGCCACCAATTTGCCATCATTGCCACTTCCTATAGGGCTGCGTGGCGCCCAGCAGCTACTCGCCAACTTTCTGCCCCGCATGACTGCCTACAAGGAGGCTCGTGACTTTCCGGGACGCAAAGGCGTGTCTTACCTTTCTGTGCATCTGCGTTTTGGGACCATCTCGATCCGCCAACTCGCTCAACTGGCACACAAGCAAGCAGAGCTGGGTGACGAAGGTGCGCAAACTTGGCTGTCTGAGCTGGCATGGCGTGACTTTTATTTCATGATTTTGTGCCACCACCCTCAGGTCGTCAGCCAATCGTTCCGCCCGGAATATGACCGCGTCCAGTGGGATGAAGCGCCCGAACTGTGGCAAGCGTGGTGCGAAGGTCGCACCGGCTATCCCCTTGTGGACGCCGCTATGCGTCAGTTACTACAGACCGGTTACATGCACAACCGGCTGCGTATGGTGGTTGCCAGTTTTCTCACCAAGGATCTGGGGATTGACTGGCGCCGGGGCGAACGCTTCTTTGCCGAGCACCTGAATGATTACGACCTGGCCGCCAACAACGGCGGCTGGCAGTGGGCGGCATCCACAGGGTGCGATGCACAGCCATGGTTCCGCATCTTTAATCCGGTCACACAGTCACAGCGCTTTGATCCAGAGGGCCACTTTATACGGCGATATGTCCCCGAACTGGCTGAGTTACCCACCAAGTACATCCACTTCCCTGCTGCCATGCCGCCCCTGCAATTGCAGGGCTTCGGTGTACGTCTAGGGCAGGATTACCCTCGCCCCGTTGTGAATCACACCACCGCACGTGAGCGCACCTTGATGCGCTTTCATTTTCTAAGTGCTAAAGAGGCTTGATGTGTAAAAACGAACCCATGGTCAGTGCCCCATCCTTATCGGCTATAGCGTGCCCACTTCGAACTTCATCATGACATTACACCCACCTGCTTTACCTTGGCTGTATCGACTCTCTGCAACACGTTGCCTCCTGATCATGCTCTTGGGTGTAGCGGCCCTGCTTGCAGGCTGCGCCAGCAGCACACCCCCCGCAGGCATGCAGGTCGTCAACGGATTCGATGTGAAGCGCTACCAGGGTCGCTGGTATGAGATTGCCAGGCTCGACCACTGGTTCGAGCGTGACATGACTGATGTATCTGCAACCTACCTTCCACAGTCAGATGGCAGCATACAAGTCATAAATCGTGGGCTGCGCGGCCCTTCTGGTCAGTGGAAAGAAGCGATTGGCAAAGCGCTGTTCACCGGCCCCTCAGATAAAGCATCACTGAAAGTGTCTTTCTTTGGCCCGTTTTACGGTGGGTACCACGTGGTAGCGCTAGACCCCAACTACCGTTGGGCATTGGTGGTAGGCGAAGACCGCAACTACGCTTGGATTTTGGCCCGCGAAAAATCCCTGCCGCGTGAGAGTTTGGACGCCATCGTGCAACGCGCTCAAGCCTTGGGCATTGATACCCAAGCTTTCATCTGGGTAACCCATACGAATACCGACCCTGCTCACCAGCCTTAATCTCCATGACCATCTCTACCAAGCCCACCAAAGACAACCCTATCGCCATCATCGGCGCTGGTATGGCTGGCCTGTCGTGCGCACATTTTTTGTCACTGGCTGGGCATAGCGTGCATGTGTTTGACAAAAGTCGCGGCCCTTCTGGACGCATGAGCACACGACGCAGTAACGACAACCTGGTTGACTGGCAATGTGATCACGGAGCTCAGTATTTCACTGCGAGGGATATTGATTTTCGCAAGCAAGTCGCTGAGTGGGAGCAAGAGTCAGTCGCAGCACCGTGGCAAGCTCGTATCGGTACACATGACGGACATGGTTTCAAGTTGCAAGCCCGCACGTTGGAACGCTTCGTCGGGACGCCCCGCATGACCTCGCCGGCCGCGCACATGGTGCGCAGCATGCAAAAGCTGCCTAACCCTGTTCGCTTTCAGTGGCAAACCACCATTCAACCGCTGCACATGTCTGTATGCGATGAACCTGGTTGGTCACTGCACAGTCCAGAAAATGGCACAGAACTACCGCGTTACCAGGCAGTGCTCATAGCAGTTCCCGCACCCCAAGCCGTGCCACTCGTTGCAACAGTTTCCTCGGAAGCAACTACGCTTTCGCAGAGTATCCGTATGCAAGCATGCTGGTCGTTAATGGTTCGCTGTCCTCAGCCTGTGCCTCTGCCCGTGGATGGTTGTTTTATTGAAAACAGCCCGCTACGCTGGATAGCGCGCGATAACAGCAAGCCTGGCCGCAACGGCCCTGAAACTTGGCTTTTACACGCCAGCCATAGCTGGAGCCAAGCACATGTAGATGACGAGTTGCAAACTGTCATAACAATGCTGCTAGAGGCATTTACACAATTGGGAGGGCCAACACCCACCAGCGTAAAAGCTACGGCTCACCGATGGCTGTATGCAGACAGCGTTTCTCCAGCGAATGGGGGGGGGTGGTGGGATCCCCAAGCAGGCCTAGGACTGTGCGGAGACTGGCTACAAAGTGGCACTGTGGAGGGCGCATGGCTCAGCGGCAGCAGACTCGCCCAACAGGTTCACTCGTCGCTACGCTCCACTACTGCGCAAGCCAACTGGATCTCACCATCCACCATCAGCTGAATCATCAAAAATGACCCTGCCGTTACTGCATCTGGTATTTCATGGCTGCCATGAGTAGATCTAGTCTTATCGCTAGGTTGGAGATTGCACCAAGTATGGCGAGCGTCCTGCCCCTGAATAGACTGCTGGCGTTACTTGATAAGGGGTGACACCCAGATCAGCGATGACCGCGCCAACTATTCCTCACTATCTGACCAAGGAGAAACCTATGCGAATCCTGCTGACTGGCGGAACTGGATTGATTGGACGGGCACTGTGTCAGTACTGGCAACGGCAAGGGCATGAACTGTGGGTTTGGAGCCGCGAACCCAACAAAGTGGCCCAACTTTGCAGCGGCGCACACGGCATTTCAAGTTTGCAAGAACTGCAGGGAACGCCGGTAGATGCAGTGATAAATCTTGCTGGAGCCCCTATTGCCGACCGCCCTTGGACGGCTGCTCGCAAGCAAGTTCTCTGGAGCAGCCGCATTGATCTGACGCGCACCCTCATTGACTGGATGAAGCAGCAGCCCCAGCCGCCCAGAGTACTTATATCGGGATCTGCCGTGGGCTGGTACGGCGATGGCGCTGAAGCTTTGCTTGATGAAAGCAGCCCTGCCGGAGCGGCAGATTTCGGCAGCCAGTTATGTATTGCTTGGGAGCAAGAAGCCGAGCGCGCCAATCTCTTCGGCGTTCGTGTAGTGTTGCTGCGCACAGCACCAGTGTTAGCCCCCCAAGGTGGCATGCTGGCGCGACTAATACCTCTTTTTAAGCTGGGGCTTGGCGGCAGATTGGGTGATGGCAAGCAATGGATGCCCTGGATACACCTTGAAGATCAGGTCAGCCTGATTGACTTTCTTCTCAACCATGAGGAGTGTCGTGGTCCATTCAATGCCTGCGCTCCGCAAGCAGTGCGCAACATCACTTTCACCCAGACACTTGCCCGCAGTTTGCACAGGCCTGCCTTGCTCCCGGCACCCGCTTGGGCGCTGCGTCTAGCGCTTGGAGAAATGTCCGTGCTATTACTCGGTGGACAACGCTTACAACCACAACGTGCGCAGACGGCAGGATTTACTTGGCGCTACGGCAATCTCCAAGAAGCACTCCATCAACTGCTATCTCATCAGTAATTCTTCTATTTTTATGGCTCTTGCTTGAAGGGACTGGCGGCCTGCAATTGCTCCACATAGCCATCTACGGCAGCGGTCTCCCTTCGCAAAAAATCAGCGATCGCAGGGGCGAAGCGCTGGTCTGCAATGTAGTGCGCAGAATAGGTGGTAACTGGCAACAAACCTCGCGCCATCTTGTGCTCCCCCTGTGCCCCACCTTCAAACACTTGCACATTATTGGCAATGCAATAGGCAATTGATTGCATGTAGCAAGTTTCAAAATGCAGCCCTTTGACAAACTCTTGGGCACCCCAATAACGCCCATATAAAGTGCTTCCCCCACGCACATTCAATGCACATGCCACCGGCACTCCTGCACGCTCGGCCAATATAAGTACAAGATTCAGTGCCTCTTCCTGATGTGCACGCTGGAAGAAGTCTTCCGACAAATACGGCTGGGAATGGTGCTCCACATAAGTTTGCACATAGCACGCATAAAAAAATGCCAAATGCTCTGGCAAAAGCTGTGGGCCTTCTAGCCAGCGATAGGTGATGCCAGCTGCAGCCACGTATTTGCTGTCTTGCCGCACTTTCTTACGCTTGTCCTGAGAAAGCTTGGTCAAAAAACTTTCTGTGCTGTCATAACCTTGATTTTTCCAATGGAACTGCACCCCTTCACGCACCATGAAGCCCGCTTGCTGCAAAGCAAAAAGGTCTTCTGCTTGGACAAACAACGCGTGTACCGACGAAGCTTGGGATCCCTCACACAGTTGACGCAACCCTTGCGCTAAAACTTGGCGTGCCTGCGGATTCGCAGCCAGTAGCCGCGGCCCCTGCACTGGAGTAAAAGGCGAAGCCACCAACAGCTTGGGGTAATAGTCCAAGCCATGCTGCGCGAATGCTTGGGCCCACCCCTGGTCAAAAACATACTCGCCCCGCGAATGGGTTTTGAAGAAACAAGGGGCTGCGCCTACTAGCTCACCCTGGTGATGCAGCAGCAGATAGCGTGGATACCACCCATGTCGTTCATGCACACAATTCGTCTCTTGCAACAGGCGCAAGTAGTGATAGCCCACAAAAGGGTTGCCTGCAGCCAAGTTTTGCCAGCGCTCGGGGGCAACTTCAGTGAGCGTATCAACGATAGAAAGTGTGTATGCAGTGGAATTCATGTGGCTCGGTCAAAAACGGCCTGCCCAAAGGCGCGTTGTTGAAAATGCCTCCACGGGCCAGTACAGCAAACTGGGAAATTAATAGGGAGAGCCGCAGTCTTTCAGTTGCAGTCAATCCACCAGCATATCCATGTGTGAGGCAAATTTTTGATCCAATTATTGCCCTAGATACCGCCTGCAAAAAAGCGAAAAAATCCTTGCACGCAAGGACTTTTTTCAACCGCTTGAAGCGCCGCTCACCGTTGTACCCAGGTAGTGTGCAAGCTCCAGCAAGTTCCTGTCTTGCCCCCGCTTTCCCACCACCATCAGCCCAACAGGCAACTCGCTGGCCGCACGCGGCAAAGGCAATGAAGCTGCAGGTACATCGTAAAAATTAAACACTGAAGGATTGCGCAGCACCAGCAAGTTCGTTCGGTTGAATGCATCAGCATCCTCCAAACTCTTAATCAAAGGAGCAACCACGGGCACCGTGGGCAAAATCAATAGGTCGAAATCTGCAATCGCGGCATCAAAAGCTTTTTGCAACTGCCCGCGTGCTTGCTGGACAGCGACGTAATGCGAGGCTGAAATGGTTTGACCGCGCGTGATGCGCGCTTTTACCAAGCCATCTAACTGCGCATCTTTGCCACTGGCAAACAGTGCCTGGTGAATCTGTGCTGCTTCGCACGCAATCAAAGTGCCAGCCTCCTGCAGCTGGAAAGGGGCGGCGATGAGTGCATCCAGATCCGCATCGATCAGTTTGACGCCACGATTTTCCAGTCTTTGGAGCGCTTGCTCAAATGCAAGCAGCACGGCTTCATCGGCCTGCGTAAAAAGCAAACCACGGGGTATGCCGATGCGCAAGCCCTCCAGCCTGCGCGCTTGCAAAGGCACCCATTTTTCACCGGCTAAAACACTGTCTGCCTTTGCACAGTCGAGCACATTGGCAGCCAGAGGCCCCACCGTGTCGAGCGAATAAGACAACGGGAATGCCCCTTCCCGCGTTACGCGCCCTTGCGTGGGTTTAAAACCGGTCACGCCATTCAGTGCAGATGGAATGCGCACAGAGCCCCCGGTATCAGAGCCAATCGCAATTTCACACATACCGCGCGCTACCGCGACCCCTGCGCCTGACGACGACCCACCAGGAATGCAATTGACATCCTTGGCATTTCCCGGCGTTCCGTAGTGTGGATTGATACCAATACCGGAAAACGCGAATTCCGTCATATTGGTCTTACCGATGATGACCGCCCCTGCGGCACGCAAGCGCTGTACAACGACCGCATCTTGCGCTGCCACTGGCGCATCGCGCATGACTTTGGAGCCTGCCGTGGTGGCTTCACCAGCCACGTCGAACAAATCTTTGATCGAAACGATTCGTCCATCCAGAGGGCTCAAAGAAATTCCGAGTGCTGCGCGGGCATCGGCCGCTACGGCCTCTGCGTGCGCCGACTCCGTATAGACCTTCGTAAAAATTCGAGCACCCTCGTCGCCAGCCGCTGCAATGTTTTGTAGCGCCGTTTGGGTACGCTGAACACAAGTTTGAGACATAGCAACAAACTCTATCACGCGACTTCGGTCAAGATTTCAACGGGATTGCGGTAACGCCAAAAACGCCCGCGTACCGGGTCATGCCACAGCATCCCAAAACTTGGACAGGGGCGAATGTATCAGCGTGGCCCCGAATCAAGCTATGGAGTGTGTACAGCGATGACATGGCTTCATCGCGGTGAAACTCCATCACCCCGTTTTCCTGAAGCCAAGAGCGCGCAATCGGTGCACGAGTTCGTGCCCACAAGACTTCTCGCATGCCTGAATACGCAAAACTCACATCGGCAAAGATAGATAAACCGTCTATCGTCGGCGGTTATCCGATGAACACTGCCACTTGGCTGGCAAAAACAGCGAGTGATTGATGATGGAACTGCGCCAACTGCGCTACTTTGTGCGTGTAGTAGAACTGGGCTCCATGAGCCGCGCCGCCATGGAACTGAATATGGTGCAGTCTGCGTTGAGCCAGCAAATCAGCCGACTGGAAGGTGAGCTCAGCACCCGGTTGCTGCAACGCAGCAGCAAAGGCACCACCCCTACCGAAGCCGGGTTGGCCTTTTTCCACGAGGCGCAACTCACGCTGCGGCACGCCGAGCAGGCCATCCATGCGGCACAACTGGCACGGCTGTCGGGGGCCGTAAGCATCGGGCTGTCACCCACGATTGCCTCGGTGTTGGGGCTGCCGCTGATGCAGGCCATGCGCCAGCGCTACCCTGAGGTGCGCTTGCACATGGTGTCGGCGCTGTCGGGCCACCTGACCAGCCTGCTGAATGCGCGCCAGCTGGATCTGGCCATTCTGTTCGATGCACAGAGCGCCCGCCGCTGGAGCGTACAGCCATTGCTGGAAGAAAAGCTCTACCTGATCCAGTCCAAGCGCCGCCCGGTGTGCCCGCACACGGCCACCACCACCATGGCGCAGATGGGCGGCGTGCCACTGATACTGCCCTCAGGCAGCCACGGGTTGCGCAACGCCATCGTCACCGCGTTTGCGCATGCGGGCCTGCCCTTGAACATGGCGCTGGAAATTGACGGCCTGCCACTGCTGATGGAAGCCGTGATGGCAGGCATGGGCGCCACGGTACAGCCCTGGTCGGCCGTCAAGCTGCACCACGCTACGCAGGGCGAATTTCTGTGGTCGGAAATCGTGGACGGCCAGGTGCGCCGCCCGGCCATGCTGTGCGGCCTGTCGGAGGATGAGCTGTCGCCTGCTGCACTGGCCGCCCGCGTGGTGCTGCGCGACTGCGCCGAACAATTGGTGACCAGCGGCACCTGGGCCGGCGCCACCCTGAGCCATCACAAAAACTGATACCCCCATTCCCTGCCCCCCCTGCCCAGTGCTGGGCGCGCTCCCTACAGTCGATCTTCCCTACGAGTGAGACTGCAAGGAGAGAGATTCATGGACACCGATGTTCTGGTCATCGGTGGTGGCAACGCCGCCCTGTGCGCCGCGCTGATGGCGCGTGAAGCAGGTGCCCGCGTGCTGCTGCTGGAGTCCGCACCGCGCGCATGGCGCGGCGGCAACTCCGCCCACACCCGCAACCTGCGCTGCATGCACGATGCACCGCAGGATGTGCTGGTGGAGGCCTACCCCGAAGAGGAATACTGGCAAGACCTGCTGAAGGTGACAGGGGGCATCACCAACGAGCACCTGGCGCGCATGGTGATCCGCGCCTCCTCCACCTGCCGCCACTGGATGCGCCAGCACGGCGTGCACTTTCAGCCCCCGCTGTCGGGCGCGCTGCATGTGGCCCGCACCAATGCCTTCTTCATGGGCGGCGGCAAGGCACTGGTCAACGCCTACTACCGCAGTGCCGAGGCGCTGGGTGTGGAGATTCGCTACGAGTCGCCCGTGGATCGCATCGACATCGACCACGGCATCTTCAAGGCAGCCTATGTGAACGGCCAGCGCATCACCGCCCGCAGCTGCGTGCTGGCCGCCGGCGGTTTTGAGTCCAACCGCGAATGGCTGCGCGAGGCCTGGGGCCAAAACGAGCGCGGCGAATGGCCGGCCGACAATTTCATCATCCGTGGCACGGCCTTTAACAAAGGCGTGCTGCTCAAGCATCTGCTGGACGACCACCAGGTCGACGGAATTGGCGACCCCACACAAGCCCACATGGTGGCCATTGATGCGCGTGCGCCGCTGTATGACGGCGGTATCTGCACGCGCATTGACTGCGTCTCGCTGGGTGTGGTGGTCAACCGCGAGGCCGTGCGCTTTTATGACGAAGGCGAAGACTTCTGGCCCAAGCGCTACGCCATCTGGGGCCGCTTGGTGGCCCAGCAGCCTGGCCAAATTGCCTATTCGATCATCGACAGCAAGGCGATCGGCCGCTTTATGCCGCCTGTGTTCCCGGGTGTGAAGGCCGACAGCCTGCCCGAGCTGGCACAAAAGCTGGGCTTGGATGTAGACACCTTCATGCAAACCATGACCGCCTACAACAGCGCGTGCAAGGTGGGCAATTTTGACCACACCGCGCTGGATGACTGCCACACCGAAGGCGTCACCCCCGCCAAAACCCACTGGGCACGCCCCATTGATACCGGCCCGCTCTACGCCTATGCCGTGCGCCCCGGCGTGACCTTTACCTATTTGGGTTTAAAGGTCGACGACACCGCCGCTGTGCGCTTTGCCGATCAGCCTAGCCGCAACCTGTTTGTGGCGGGCGAGATGATGGCTGGCAACGTACTGGGCAAGGGCTACACCGCAGGCGTAGGCATGTCGATTGGCACGGCCTTTGGCCGCATTGCCGGGCGCAATGCCGCACTGGCTGCAGCCGGAAAAGACGCCGAGCGCGGCGCTGTGAAAGACGAGGTGTAAGCCACCATGAGCATGCAATCTTTTGAAAAGCTGGGCCAAGAAGCCCGAGCGCTGGCATCTGGCACCAGCAGCAAAGTCATTCCCATCGTCCCCGTCAGCAATATGACGCAGGCCGAAGGTGAAGTGGCGCGCGTGATGCAAATTTGCAATGCCTGCCGCTACTGCGAAGGTTTTTGCGCCGTGTTCCCGGCCATGACGCGCCGCTTGGAATTTCTCAAGGCCGATGTGAACTATCTGGCCAACCTGTGCCACAACTGCGGCGCTTGCTTGCACGCTTGCCAATACGCGCCACCGCATGAGTTTGGTATCAATATCCCCAAGGCCATGGCCGAGGTGCGTGGCCAAACTTATGTGGACTACGCATGGCCGCCTGCTTTGGGCAAGCTGTACCAGCGCAATGGCCTGACGCTGTCGCTGGCGTTGGTTGCCGCACTGAGCTTGTTCTTGGTGCTGGGCGCAGTGCTGCAAGGCGGCGGCTTGGGCGCGCTGTGGGGCGCTGACTTGGGTGCCAACTTCTACAGCCTGTTCCCGCACAACATGCTGGTGAGCATGTTTGCCCCCGTGTTTTTGTTTGTGGTGTTTGCGCTGTTCATGGGCGTGCGCCGCTTCTGGAAAGACATCAAGCCCGCCACCAGCGGTGCCGATGTCAGCGGCGCTGCAGCCACTGAAGCCACGGGCGATGTGCTGCGCCTGAAGTATTTGGACGGCGGTCACGGTGATGGCTGCCACAACGAAGACGACGCCTACACCTTAAAGCGCCGTCGCGCCCACCACCTGACGTTCTACGGCTTCTTGCTGTGCTTTGCGGCAACTTCTGTGGCGACGCTGTACCACTACGTCTTTGGCTTGGAAGCACCTTATGACTTGCCTAGCCTGCCCAAGATTTTGGGGGGTGTAGGCGGTGTGATGCTGTCGCTGGGCACAGCCCGCCTGTGGATGCTCAACCGCAGCCGCCACCCCTTGCATGGCGACGCCAAGCAAAAACCCATGGACCTGGGCTTTATCGCCTTGCTGTTCTTGGTCGCTACCAGCGGTTTGGCGCTGTGGCTGGGCCGCGGCACACCCGCACTGGCTTTGCTGCTGTGCCTGCACTTGGGCGCAGTGATGGCCTTGTTTGTGACCTTGCCCTATGGCAAGTTTGCACACGGCATCTTCCGCACTGCAGCTTTGCTGCGCCACAACACTGAAAAGCGCCAGCCCAACCCTATCGGGCTGGGTGCTGACTGATTTCTTCCTGCGCATATCCATACCAACAAGGAGACCTTCGATGAAAAAGCGTACTTTGATACAGGCTGCAGTGATGGCCACAGCCGCCTTGGCTTTGGGCAGTCCTGCTGCGGCGCAGGATTTCCCGCCCAAGAAACCCGTCACCATGGTGGTGGGCTTTGCCGCAGGTGGCGCGGCCGACGCCGCCGCGCGCCTGATTGCCAAGAAGCTGGGCGAGAACATCGGCCAGTCCGTGGTGGTGGAGAACAAGGGTGGGGCGGGCGGCAACATCGCCCACGGCCAGGTGGCAAATGCTGCCAGCGACGGATCGGTCATCCTGTTCGGCTCGGTCGGCCCGCTGACCATTGCCCCGCACCTGATGAAGCTGACCTACGACCCGTTCAAGGATCTGGCACCGCTGTCTGGCGGCGTCAACTTCCCGAACGTGCTGGTGGTGCACAAGGGTGCGGGGGTGAAGAACCTGAAGGAGTTTGTGGCGCTGGCCAAGAAGTCGCCCGGCAAGGTGGACTATGCCTCCACAGGCGCAGGTTCGGCCTCGCACCTGGCGGGCGAGCTGTTCAACCAGCGCGCCGGCGTGGAAATGGTGCACGTGCCCTACAAGGGCGGCGCGCCGGCCCTGCAGGACTTGCTGGGAGAGCGCGTGACCAGCTACTTCGCTGCCCCGCCCACCGCCATGCCACATGTGCAGACTGGCAAGCTGATCCCCCTGGCCACCACTGGCCTGACACGCCCGGCCTACATGCCGGATATTCCCACCGTGGCCGAAGCGGGTTACCCCGGTTTTGAAGCCCTGAACTGGTACGCGTTTGTCGCGCCCAGCAAAACCCCCACGGCCATTCTGGACCGTTGGAACGTGGAAATCGTCAAGGCACTGAACGATGAGGGCGTGAAAAAGGCCCTGAACGACCATGGCCTGACCCCCCAGCCCACCACGCGGCAGGAATTGGCGGCATTCATGAAAAAAGAATATGAGCAGTGGGGCCGCGTCGTACAAGAGCGCAAGCTCTCTGCCAACTGAGGCCGCACAGCACCAACTTCCTTCTTGACAGCCACCTTCGGGTGGCTTTTTTTGCGCCCGCGCAGGCCCTGCAGCCGCACCGCCAGAAACCCGGCGCGGGCGCTTTTTTGCTAAGCCAGCGACAATATTGCCCCACCCTGCTACCCAGCCGGGCTTTTGTTGTGCGACCCCGCGTGCCGCTCCGCCGATCTGCTAAATCTTCATGACTGCTCCTGACACCCGCGTGCTGTCGCTCATCCCGCCGATGACGCAGCTCAACACGCCCTACCCTTCTGCGCCTTATCTGACAGGCTTTCTGCGCTCGCGCGGGGTGGATGCGGTGCAGGAAGACCTGGCTCTGGCCCTGGTGCTCAAGCTGCTGTCGCGCGACGGCCTGGCGCAGATCATCGACCTGGTGCAGGCGCAGTACGACGCCGACCCGGGCCGTTTGTTCAGCCCCGCCGTGCAAAGCTTCATGGGCCAGCGCGACCAGTACCTGGCCACGGTGAACCGTGTGATCGCCTTCCTGCAGGGCAAGGACAGCACGCTGAGCCACCGCATCGTCAGCCGCGCCTGGCTGCCCGAGGGCCCGCGCTTCGATGCGCTGGAGCACTACATGGACGATGGCTCGGGCGACCCCGTGGGCTGGGCCTTTGGCGCCCTGGGCCAGCAGGACCGCGCCAAGCACTACGCCACGCTGTACCTGAACGATCTGGCCGACGTGATCCGCGACGCGGCCGACCCGCGCTTTGAATTTGTGCGCTATGCCGAGTCGCTGTCGGGCAACCAGCCCACCTTCGACCCGCTGGCAGAGGCCCTGGCCGCCGCCCCCACCCTGGTCGATGAGACGCTGGCCGAGCTGACGCGCAAGGCCGTCTGGCGCCACCGCCCCACAGTAGTGCTGCTGTCCACGCCCTTCCCGGGTTCGGTCTATGCGGCCTTCCGCATTGCCCAGACCATCAAGGCCGAGTTTCCGCACATCACGCTGGTGCTGGGCGGCGGCTTTGTGAATACCGAATTGCGCACGCTGGCCGAGCCGCGCGTGTTCGACTACTTCGACTTCATCACGCTGGATGCAGGCGAGCGCCCCTTGCTGGCGCTGCTGGAGCACCTGCGTGGCGAGCGCGGCCGCTCACGCCTGGTGCGCACCTTTGTGCGCAACGACGAAGGTGCGGTGCAGTACATCAACATGATGGAAGCCGACATCGCCTTTGCCGAGGTGGGCACCCCCACCTGGGATGGCCTGCCCATCCACGACTACCTGTCGCTGCTGGACATGCTCAACCCCATGCACCGCATGTGGAGCGACGGCCGCTGGAACAAGCTGACGATTGCCCACGGCTGCTACTGGAAGAAGTGCAGCTTTTGCGACGTGAGCCTGGACTACATCGGCCGCTACGAAGGCGCCAGCGCCACCGAGCTGGCCAACCGCATCGACGCCATCGTGGCCGAGACCTGCCAGACCGGCTTTCACTTTGTGGACGAGGCCGCGCCGCCCAAGGCGCTCAAGGCCCTGTCCCAGGAACTGATCGCGCGCGGCACCGACATCAGCTGGTGGGGCAACATCCGCTTCGAAAAAACCTTCACCCCCGAGCTGGCCCAGCTGATGGCCGACAGCGGCTGCATTGCGGTGTCGGGCGGGCTGGAAGTGGCCTCGGACCGCCTGCTCAACCTGATGAAAAAAGGCGTCAGCGTAGAACAGGTGGCGCGCGTGACCAAGGCGCTGACCGATGCCGGCATTTTGGTGCACGCCTACCTGATGTACGGTTTTCCCACGCAGACGGTGCAAGACACGGTGGATGCGCTGGAGTACGTGCGCCAACTGTTTGAAAACGGCTGTATCCAAAGCGGCTTCTTTCACCGCTTTGCCTGCACCGTGCACTCGCCCGTGGGCCAGAACCCTGCGGAGTACGGCGTCATCCTGCCCGATCTGCCCAAGGCCACGTTTGCGCGCAACGACATTCCCTTCATCGACCCCACCGGCGTAGACCACGACGCCCTGGGCGTGGGGCTGAAGAAAGCCATCTACAACTTCATGCACGGCATTGGTGTGGAAGAAGACGTGCGCAACTGGTTTGACTTCAAAGTGCCCAAGCCCACCGTGCCGCGCAACAAGATCGCCAAGGCGCTGGCCGCCAAGGGCTGGTAAACAGTATTAAAAACAAGAGCTGCTTGCGCTTGAAAAACAAGCTTTTCAGATATTTATCTACCTGAAGTGCTTGTAAAACAAGCGCCAGCAGCTATTAAAAAAACAAAGCCCGCAGTCTGCGGGCTTTGTTTTTGGAGCCGGCCGCAGCGCAAGCACACAGCTGCGCGGTGGCCGACAAGGGCCGATGCTTAGCCCTTGCGGCGGCGTGCCAGCAGCCAGCCCACCAAGGCCAGCAGCACCACCACGCCCACAGCCATGCCCGCGCGGGCCAGGGTCAGCAAGGTGGTGTTGGCACCTGCGGTGGCAGGGTCACGCAGCTGGGCCACTTGCTGCTTGGTCACCTTGGCTTCGGGGTTGCCGTAGCTGGTCAGCAGGTAGTTGCTCAATTCGGTCACTTGCTGGTCGCTCAACTCATGGGCAAAGCCGGGCATGACGGAGTCCGTGCCCACCCGGTGAATGCCGTGTAGCACCACATTCACCAAGTTGTTGCTGTTGGCATGGCCCAGCGAGGTGTTGTGAAACAGCGCGGGCAGCCCGTCGCCATCACTGCCCTGGCCTTGCACCTGGTGGCAGCTGGCGCAGTAGCCGTCGTAGATTTGCGCGCCGGTCATGGCGTCGTAATCCTGGGGCAAGTCCACGCCGCGGATGCTGTGCAGCGCATCCACAGGCTGACCGAACTGGTCCGCGCCTTGCTTGACACGGCCATCACCCACTGCGGGCACCGACTTGATGTAGACCGCAATCGCCTTCAAGTCTTCGGGTGTCAGGTGCTTGAGGCTGTGGTCAACCGCTTCGGCCATGGGACCGGCCGCTGGGCCTTTGCCCGACACGGGCTGGCCGCTCATGTACTGCACCAGCTCTTGCACCGTCCAGTTGCCAATCCCGCTTTGCGCATCCGAGGTGATGTTGGGCGCATACCAGCCGCCCACTTCACCACCGCTCAGACTGCGCTTGCTGTCTTCAGCCATCAGCGTTGTGCGTGGCGTGTGGCAGGTGGTGCAGTGCGCCAGCCCTTGGGACAGGTAGGCGCCACGGTTCCACTCCGGCGTTTGCGAGGCATCGGCCTGGTACGGCGTGGCGTCGTGGAACAGCGCGTTCCACACACCCAGCGAGGCGCGAATGTTGAAGGGAAATGGCAGCGCCGTGGTGTGCGCCGGCGCTGCATCCACGGCCTCGACGCCATGCATGAAGTAGGCGTACATGGCGGCGATGTCTTCGTCCGAAGTTTTGGCGTACTCGGTGTAGGGCATGGCGGGGTACAGGTTGGCCCCGTCTGCACGTTTGCCGTGGCGCAATGCGTCGCTGAATTGCTCCAGCGTGTAGTTGCCAATCCCGTGCACCTTGGAAGGCGTGATGTTGGTCGAGTAAATCGGCCCCAAGGGGCTGGCCAGCGCCAAACCGCCCGCCATGGGCTTGCCCCCCGGCGCCGTGTGGCAGGCCACGCAGTCACCCGCAGTGGCCAGGTAACGGCCGCGCTCAATGTGCTCGCTATCGGCAGCGAAAACCGAGGTGGATGCCAGCATCGCGGCAGCCAACCCAACAGATTGCATGAATGTTGTGCTCATGGTGTCAGTCCTCCCGCTTTAAACCGCTGGCGTCCACAGGGGCTGCAAAGGCTTAAAGCCAGCCAAGGTGTTGCTGCGCGGCAGCATGGCGGGGCCGCCGTTTGCGGCAATCAGGTGCGCACCGGTGCGCAGCGCCACGGCAATGCCGTTGAGGGTGGAGTTGCAGGTGGATGAGGTGGGCAGCACGCCGGTCGAGGCGAAATACAGGTTCTCGTGGTCCCACGCACGGCCAAACTCGTCACACACCGAAATTTTGCGGTCGGTGCCCATGCTGAGCGTGCCGCAGATGTGTTGGTTGTTGGCAAAGTTGTCGTCCTTGGTGTAGCGCAGGTTGCTGCCCCCCATCAGCTCGGCAATCTTGGCAAAGTCTTTTTGGGCGCGCTTGTGGCCCCGGAAGGTGTAGTCATCAATGCTGTAGTGCGCGCGCGGCTTGGGCAGGCCCACGCTGTCTTTTTCGTCCGCCAGGTCAATGCGGCGCTCTGGGTCGGGCAGCACTTCCAGCACGCTTTTCACGTTCATTTCGCGGGCTGCGGAGTGACGCAGCTTTTCAGCGAATTCCTTGCCGTAAATACCGGCCTTGAGCAAACCGGTGGTGGCACCATCGACGCGCGAGATGTTGGTGAAGTCCAAGCGATAAGGCGAATACTCGCTGCGGAAAGCACCATCGCGCATGGCATTGATCGACACCGGGCTTTGCGGGCCACGGCCCAGCCACACGTCCTCATCGGCATCAAAAGTCAGCGAGGTGCTGGGGTGGTCCATCAGGTGGCGGCCCACCATGTCGTTGTCGTTGGCAACGCCGTTTTTGAACTTGTCGCTCTTGGACAGCAGCAGCAGGCGCGGCGACTCAATGCCATTGGAGGCCACGATAAACGTCTTGCCCGTGACGCGGTGCACGTTCTTGTCGGGGTCGTAGTAGTTGGCAGCGACGATGCGGCCCTGTGCATCGTGTTCCAGCTGGAACACATTGGCACGGGTTTGCAGCTTCACGCCAGCGGCCAGCGCCTGCTGCACGGCAATGCCGCCGTGGTATTGCGCATCAATCGGGCAAATGGGCTGGCAGCTGTTGTTGCCGCAGCATGGCGGGCGGCCATCAAAATTGCGGCTGTTGCGGGCCACGGTGTTGCCCACCACCTCGAACGTGCCGGCCAAGCGCTCTTGCGCACGCTTCATGGCGTACGGCATGGCCACTTCCCCCATGGGGAAGGGTTTGCTGCGCGGCGAGCCCGTGTGGGTCGAGCCGCCCACGCCCATGATTTCTTCGGCTTCTTGGTAGTAGGGCTCCAGGTCGTCGTAGTCAAACGGCCAGTCCACGCCTACGCCGTACAGGCTTTTGATCTTGAAGTCACCCGGCACATTGCGCCAGGCGTGCGCCGCCCAGTGCCAGCTGGTGCCGCCCGCCATGCGGATGTATTCGGCCTTGTAGGGGTAAGGGCCAGCCTGCACTAGGTAGTTGTTGTCTTGCGGCTGGTAGATGGGGTGGGGTGCGGTGTCCAGCGATGGGTAGGGCGACATCCAGTCGCTGCGGCGGGGCGAGTTGCGAAAACGCCCCACGATTTCGCCACGCGTGACATGGGCGCCCGCTTCGAGCATCAGTACCGAAGCGCCGGTTTTGGCCAACTTGGCCGCCAGCATGGCGCCGATGATGCCGGCGCCGACGATGACGTAGTCGGCAGAGAGTTTGTGAGAATCAGCCATGGGGATGGTGCTTCCTAAGCAGTTTTTTTATGTGATGGGGTTCAAGACGCTTGTGTGCTTGTGTGCTGGTTGGCAGCCGTGCGCAAGGCCGCGCTCAGGCCGGCACGGGAATACGCTGCAGGTTGAACGTGGTGGGGTTGGCCGTCCAGCTGCCGTAGACGCCGTACGCATAGGTCGGCGGCTTGAGCTTGTCGCTCACCGTTTGCGCATTCAGGGCAAATTCATAGGCCACCACACGGGTGCGGGTGCCACTGCCTGCAATGCCCAAATACCAAACTTGCATCACCTGGGCGGGCACGGCTGCCAGCTCGGGCTTTTCAGCCTTCAAGCGGGCGTGCAACTGCTCCAGGGCGACGTTCTGGCTTTGAATCCAGCTCCACAGGGCGTCTGCCTGTGCGTTGAATTGACCATCCAAGGCCTGCAGCGCGGCTTGCATGCGTGCGCCCAGCTTGGCACTGAGGTCATTGCGGGCAGTCAGGTAGTGCGACAGCGCCATAAAGCTGCTGCTTGCGGCCGTGGCCGGTGCCGTGGCTGCCCAGGTCAGCGGGCTCAGCTGCACCACGCTTGCCGCCAGCGCACCACCCAGAAGGTGGCGGCGCTGCAGCCCGAACGATGGAAATTGAGGGGTAGATGTCATGGTGGGACGTGGTTAGAGATAGACATGCACAACACCAACCATTGGCGCGCTCCGCCGCTGTCCAACGCCTAGGAAAGCACGGTGAGCTGCACTTCCATTCAGCGCCATCCCAGTGCGCGATCTGGACTACAAGCACCATAAAAAAGAGCGGTGTGCCGGGGCTATCAGCCCGTCGACACACCGCCTGAGGGTGCTCGGTGAGACGCAAATGGCAGCACCGGCCGTTGCGACAGCCAGCTGCAATGTTTGCACTTGCTCTCACTGTAAGTCTTATAGAAGATAAGAAAAATAGGCCCAGCAGGAATGCTCTTTTACCTGCGCCGTAATAATTGCGCCCTTTGTGACGCCCACTGCTGAGGTATTTGTGCTCGACCGTTTACACGCCATGAAGGTGTTTTTAGCCGTAGTGGATGAAGGTGGCTTTACGGCCGCGGCACGGCATTTGTCGATGACCGTGCCGCATGTCACCCGCCATATCGCGGCGCTGGAAACGCAACTGGGCACGCGGCTGCTGCAGCGCACCACGCGCAGCGTCAGCCTGACCGATTCGGGCGAGCGCTACGCCGCACGCGTGCGTGAAATTCTGGAGTCGGTCGAAGCCGCCGTCGCAGAGGCGCAAAGCACCACCAGCGCCTTGCAAGGCGTGCTGCGCATTGTGGCGGCCCCCGCGCTGACCGATGCGCTGATTGCCCCACTGGCTGCAGCGTTCAATCAGCAGTACCCCGGCATTGCCCTGGATGTGTACGTTGACCCGCAGCCCGTGCCCGACCTCAACCGCTACGACCTGGGTTTTTTGCAGGTGCCCGAAGGCTTTGACGCCGCCATCGTCGCGCGCACCCTCTCCACCTCTGAAGCCATTTTGTGCGCCTCCCCCAGCTATATCGCACGGCACGGAGCGCCCTCCACACCGCAAGCGCTGGCCGAGCACCTGTGTGTGCTGCGCCGCACACCCCATCTGCATCGCAACAGTTTTGCCCTGTGGCGCAGCCAGCAATCCACGCTGGAGGCGCCGGTGCACGAGATTGAGATCAGGCCCTCCATCACCCTCAACCCCACGGCCAGCATCTTGCAAACCGTGCTCGATGGTGCGGGCATTGCCACCTTCACCTACGACGCAGCGCGCCCCTTTTTAGAGCAAGGCATGCTGGAACAGGTGCTGCCCGGCTGGATCACCGCCCGCATGCGCGTGCTGGCGGGGCTGCCCAGCCGCAAGCACTTGCCACAGCGCACCCAGGCATTTCTGGACTTTGTGTTTGCCGCGCACAAGGCCGGAAAAATTGACCGCTGCTAACCAGCGCAGATGCAGTCCACACAAAAAACATAGCTGCCAGCGCTGAATTGATAGGTCATTCACCTACCAATGCGTGTGAAAACCCTGTATTTCAGGCGCTAACAGCTATCAAAAAAGTGTTTCACCGCAAAAAAAGAGCCCGCTACCAAGCAGGCTCTTGGGCATGCCAAGCCGTATTTTTTAAGGTGCCGCAGGTGCGGGAGCAGGTGCCAGCGCTGCAGGTGCAGCGCCCCCATCCACCGCGACGGAGGCTGTATAGCCGTAGTGCATGCGCTCGGGCAGCACGCGGTTGACCCAGCCCCAACGCCACGCCAAAGCAGCCAGCACGACCAGCGCCAGCACGCCCACCACCCAGCGGGCTGTATGGCTTGCCGCAAATGGGTCATGCAGCATGTGCTTGGCATTGGCGGGCACCTTGGCCGTTTGCGACAGCGAGTTGCCCAGTTGCATATTGATCTTCATGCGGCCATTGATGGCCCAGCCGCTGGCATCCAAGATGGGGCCGAGGCTGCGCTCGCGCAGCTTCAGCCAGGCAATCAACATGCTAGGGCCAGAGATGGCCAAAATCAGGCCCATCAAACCCACGGGAATCCAAGGCCCCAGTTCCACAAACTTGCTAAAGATTCCCACCAGCACCGTGCTGATAGAGCCCAGCGCCACCCCGATGGCGGCCACGGTGCCGACATCCGTCTTCTTGGCCGGTGCAGCGGCTGCGGCAGCGGTGCCCGCCGGAGCCGTCACCAAGGCTGCGGCCTTGGCATTCAAACCCTCAGTCACGCTGGCGTCTTTGGCGGCGGCGCGCTTGGCCACCTGCTCTTCAATCATGCGCACAAACTTTTTGTACGGCGAGAAGAAGGCCTGACCAATGCTGGTGGGGTTTTCAATCAGCTTGGTGATGGTGGCATCCCAGTCCTTGCCCTCACGGTCGTAGAACACACCGTTGCGGCCCACAAACAAAAAGTCCACATCGCCCGCCGTGAAGGCGGCCACGATGTGGCGCTTGTCGCCACCACGCTTGCATTCGCAGTAAGCCAGATACACCTTGGCCATGCCAGCCAGCGTGGCGTGGGCTGCGGGGTTGGCCACATCCACCGTCAACTCACAGCTGCGGCCATCCAGGTACAACGTGCCGGCCTGAAAGGCAGCACCTTGGCGGCTGTAGAACTGTGAGAACGAGACAAAGTTGTTGAGCAGCGCCAGCAAATCGCGCTGCAAGCGAATGAGCTTTTCCAGCGCCACGGCGTGCTCGCTGTGCTGCTTTTCGTCTTCATCGTGCTGGATCATGTCTTGCAACTGCTGCTGCATGCCGCTGGCCAGCAAGGCTTGCGCTTCTTGCAGCCCCATCTCGCCCAGGGGCGACGCCGGGAAGGAGGCCAGCCATGCCTGGCAAGGCTGCAACTGCGCTTTCAGCTGCTCCCACTGCGCGGCGCTCAGGCTGTCCAGTTCGCCCAGCAAGGGGCGCACCGCGTGTTGTTGCAGCGCGGCCATGGCGGCTGCCCATGCTGGGTTCACGCCACTGCCCAAAGGCAGCACACCATCGGCCACCACGGTCGCCAAGGGCAAAGCCGCGATGGCTGCGTCTTCTTTGCTGAGCACTTGCGTGCCCAGCGCGGCGTAGCCTTCGACGCTGGGGCTGATGGGCGCCAGCGCCTTGGCATCGAAAGCGGCCAAGCGCGTGCGGGCAAAAAAGTCTTCCACCTTCACCTGCACCGCATTCAGCGCTTGCACCGCCGCCACGGCCTGCGCTTCCGTCGGTAAGCTGCAGGTGTTGCTGCTGGCCAAGGTGTGCCAGTCAGCCAGCGACTGGACGTCGGTGAAAAAGTTGTCCAGCTGCGCGCGGCCCAGGCCGGGCTGCCCATCACAGCCCTGGGCGCTGCCATAGGCCTCCATGATGCGCGACACCAAGGCAGACAGCGCAGGCTGATCGCTCAAAGTGGCAGGGTTCAAAATGCCATCGCCATTGAAGGGCATGGCATTGAGTGAGGCCAGACGCCCCTGCACGTCCGCCAGCGATACACAGGCCGCGCCCTCTTGGCCGCTCAGCGCCAAAATGCGCCGCGCTTCATCGGCCAAGGCCTGGCCTTGCTCGGTACTTTCGTTGATGCTGGCCAGCTGCAGCACATCCGAGCCCGAGGTCAGCACATCCGGGTCATTGACCATGGATACCGCCCACTCGCAAGCCTGCACCAGCTCTGGGGCACGAATGCGGCCATCGGCGTCTTGGTCAATCAAGTCCAGCGTGACACTGTCAAACTCAATACCCCGGGTGGGACAGGCCAGGGCCACCCACAGCTTTTGGTCCAGTTGGCCAATGTTGGCGATATCGGCACCGGTGCGAATCTGAACCTGATCCACCCCTCCCGCACGGAAAAACTGCCACTGATGTTGTTGCATGAATGTGTTGTGAGAGCCTGTTAGTGGGCATGCAAGAGCGAACCGCCCGCACCCCATGAAAGCCGCCTAGTGTAAAAGCGCCCCCAGGCACCAATCGGCGAAAACACCGCGCCCAAGCGTGTATGAGAAGTTACACACATTCTTTGACAATCTGCGGGGCATGCCAAAATGCGCCGCATGCCTGCGACGCCCTCACGCTCTAACGCTTTCACACCGCCGCCCAGCTCTGGGGAAACCGGCATCATGCCCGACCTGTACCGCCTCAGCGTTGGCCCGCTCAACGCCGCGTACTACCAGCAGCAGTTCAGTCGTTTTGAAACTTTGGGCAAAGCCGTTCCCTCCTGGAACCATGGCGCCGCTTTCTTTACCCTGGCATGGCTGGTGCTGCGCAAGCTGTGGCGCCCGGCAGGCATCTATGCCGGCGTAGTGCTCGCGCTGGTACTGCTGTGGGCTTTCGTTCTGCACGCGCGCGTGCCCGTGGCGATGGAAGCTGCTGGCTGTTTATTCACCCTGGGGCTGCTGTGCGTGGTGCCGGGTTTTTTGGCCAATGGCTGGTACTACCAGCAAGTGCGCAGCCAAACCCTGTCGACCTTGACTGCGGCCAGCTCCATTGCCCAAGCACGCGCCAAGCTGGGGCATGGCGCCCCCAACAAAGCGCGCCTGTACCGGGTCACCGCCGTGCAAGCGGTGGTCAGTGTGGCATTGGCTGCACTGGTCTACAGCCAGTGGGGCCACGCGAGCCGTGGTGCGCTCTCTACCCCTGCACCATCCGGCCCGCCTGATTTGGTGATCCCCCAGGTATCCAGTCTGTACAGCCCTGCACCCAGCGCACCCTGGATGGAGCCCGTGCTGCCGCAGGCTGTGGCAACACCGGTGTCGACCTCCCTGGCTGACAAGGCCGCCTTGCCAGAAACCTTGCCCGCCCTGCCGTCAGCTACTTTGCCCGAAGCACGCACCGCTGCGTCCCCAGAACCTGAGACACTGGCAGCACCGCTGGCCGCTGCCACCACTGCTGCCGCAGCGACTTCAGCCGCAGCCAGCGCGCCGCCCATTCCTGCAACGGTGCCTGCACCGTCTTCGGCGGCCCCCACACCTGCTGCAACCCGCAAAACTGCGCCCAAGCAGCCTGCGCCCCCTGCAGCCCCATTGCCCGCGCAAAAACCCACTACCAAAGCGGCCGCTTCCAGCAAAACCAAAGCAGCAGAGCCCGCGCCTGCACCACCTGGCCGTCTGATTCCTGGCAAGTACTACCTCAACGCAGGCGTGTATGCCCAAAGTGCGAATGTGGATCGCGCGGCCAAACAGCTGCAAGCGCTCAAGCTCAATCCCTTGCGCCAAACCATCAGCAGCAGCAAAGGTGATCTCACCCGCTTGCGCATCGGGCCTTTTGACACGCGCAAACAGGCAGAGCAAGCGGCGGCTAAAGCCAAAAAACTGCGCATGGATACCACCGTGTTCCAGCAACCCAAGCAGTAACCACGAAACAATCCGTCACACACCCAACATCACGGTGACTTGTGCGGCTGGTAAGGTGGCCGCTTGTTACATATAAGGAGTAATTACGCATGCGCCCTTCCCTGCAAATGCTGGCCCTGGTGGCGACCTCTGCCGTGATCGCCGGCTGCGCCATGCCACCACCTGCTGGTTCTGGCTCATCACAGGCAGGCGGTCCCCCCCAAGCCCCGCGCCCCCAGCAGCGCTGTGACACCAACGATGCGCAATGGGCCGTCGGCAAAACCAATACCGAGCACAATGTGAACGAAGCACGCAAGCGTGCGGCGGCCTACATGGTGCGCGTGCTGCGCCCCGGTCAAGTCACCACCCGCGAGTTCAATGCGGAGCGTTTGAACCTGGAAGTGGACGCCACCGGCCGCATCATTGCCGCACGTTGTGGTTAATTTTTGTAGCTGCCTGCGCTTGATAAATCTGCACTTCAGACTGTTCTCGTTGTGAAAGCAAGAAAGCACCCACGCAGGGTGCTTTCTTTTTTGCATCTACGCGGGGCCCCACAAGGCACAGCCGCTGCGTTTTACGCGTCTCCCAGAAAGAGTTCTTGCAGATCGCTGAGGAAGTCAAACCCGCGTTCGGTCGGCACGATGCGACCGGCCTCCTCCACCACCAAGCCTTTGCGCTGCGCTGCGTCCAAAGCCGGGCGAATGGTGCTGATGGGCAGACCTGTGCGGTCCAAGTAGTCCTGCAGCGCAAACCCGCCACGCAGGCGCAGCGCATTAAGCATGTATTCAAACGGCAGGTCTTTGCGGCGCACATCGTCATCGCTGGCCAAGGCACGGCCCGCCAGGGCCGCTTCCATATAGCGCTGCGGGTCACGCAGCTTCGTCTGCCGCACAATGCGGTGCGCAAAACTGAGCTTGCCATGCGCGCCTGCGCCAATGCCCAGGTAGTCGCCAAACTGCCAGTAGTTGGTGTTGTGAAAGCACTGGTGGCCTGGGCGCGCATAGGCCGAGATTTCATAGCGCTGCATGCCGGCCGCGCCTGTCATCGCGGTGATGCGGTCCAGCATCTCATACGCCGTGTCATCCTCGGGCACCACGGGCGGAAACTTGGCGAAGTAGGTGTTGGGCTCAATCGTGAGGTGGTAGATGGAGATGTGCGGCGGCTGAAAAGCCAGTGCCGTCTCCAAATCCTTGACCACATCCGCCTCGGTCTGCCCAGGCAGGGCATACATGATGTCCAGGTTGAAGGTCTCGAACGATTCGGCCGCCTCCTGCACCGCCGCCCGCGCCTGCGCGCCGTTGTGCACGCGGCCCAAGGCACCCAAGAACCGGTCATCAAAACTTTGCACGCCAATCGACAAGCGCGTGATGCCTGCATGGCGAAAGGCCTTGAAGCGGTCTTTTTCAAACGTGCCGGGGTTGGCCTCCATGGTGATTTCGCAGTCCGGCTCCATGCGCAGGCGCGCACGCAGACCGGAAATCAGGCGGTCAATGCTCTGCGGGCTGAACAGGCTGGGCGTGCCGCCACCAATGAACACGCTGTGCACGGTACGCCCCCAGATCAGCGGCAGGCTGGCCTCCAGATCGGCCATCAGCGCATCGATATAGCGCTGCTCCGGCACGCCACCTTCATGGTTGCCGCGCTGTTCGTGCGAGTTGAAGTCGCAGTACGGGCACTTTTTCAGGCACCAAGGTAGGTGGATGTACAGCGACAGCGGTGGCAGCGCTGGCAGCCCCAAGGTGCCCGCGCGCATGTAATGCTGCACGTCTTTGGGGGCTTGACCCACTTGCGGCAGCGCGCCTGCAGGAACAATGGCAATACTCATGGGCGTCAGGCCAGCCAGCTGCTTTGGAGCAACTCCATCATGGCGCGCGTGCTGCGGCCGCGGTGGCTGTGGTCGTTCTTGAATTCGGGCGCCATCTCGGCAAAAGTTTTGCCCAGTTCCGGAATGATGAGCACGGGGTCAAAACCAAAGCCGTTGCTGCCGCGGCGCTCAGTGGCAATTTCCACATTCACACGGCCCACTGCAATCAATGGCTCAGGGTCTTGGGGGTTGCGCACGCCCACCAACGTGCTCACCATGGCCGCCTTGCGGTTGGCATGGGGCGCCAGGTTTTCCAGCAGGCAGGTGACGTTGTTGGCATCACTTTTCTCGTAACCGTAGCGGGTGCAGTAGTACGCGGTGTCCACGCCAGGCTGGCCACCAAATGCATCCACACACAGGCCAGCGTCATCGGCAATCGCAGGCAGGCCGGTTTTTTCCGCCGCAAAGCGGGCTTTGCTCAAGGCGTTTTCGACAAACGTGCCATATGGCTCGGGCGCTTCCCCCTCAAACAAATCCCCTTGGCAAATCAACTCCACACCCAGCGGCGCAAACATGGACTGCAATTCGGCCAGCTTGCCGCGGTTGTTGGAGGCGAGAACAATTTTCATAAGTCAAATCAAGCACTAACGCTTATACAGCATGCGCTAACAGCTATTTATTTTGATGAATACACCACAGGCCAATGGCTGTGCGTGCCAGCAATAAGCGCTAAGTGTGCGCCAAAGTGCAAGCCCATACGGGCTGCTGCAGTGCCTGAAAACTAGCTTTTGCTCGCGGCGGAGCGGCGGATGGCGGCATTGATCTCGGCAATATTGCGCTCTATTTCCTCTTCATCCAGCGCATCATCCAGCGACTCCAGATCATGCGAAGACTGGATGGTCGAGGCGAACAACTCACTCACAGATGCCGCGTGGGTGCTCACGTCGTACTGGCTGGGCACGTGCTCGGGCATCTCCCACTCCAGCGCCAGTGCCGTCACGTTATCGCTGCTAGCCCCTGCTATTTGCAACGCAGAATCCACCAGCGCAGGAATGGCTTCATTGACTGGCTGGGCGCACAGCCCATGCAACAAAGCGGGTTCTTTCAAGGCGCCCCACAGCCCATCGGAGCACAAAAGCAAGCGATCGCCGCTGTGCAAGATATGAGGCCCGCTCACATCCACAATCGGCTTGCTTGTCGCGCCCACGCAGGTAAAGAGCACATTGCGATTGAGCAGCTTGTGCGCCAGACGAATGGGGGTAGAGGCGTTGCGCTCCATCTCCAGATAAGAGTGATCGCGCGTACGTGCCAGCAACTGTCCTTGGCGCACCCAGTACAGGCGCGAATCCCCACAGTGCAACCAGGTGGCCGCCCCGTTTTGAATGACCAAGGCCACCACCGTGGTGCGCGGGGAGTCTGGCATGCGCTGCAATTTGGCATAACGCTGAATATGCTGGTGCGCGTGCAGCACCGCCCGATGCAGAAAATCTGTAGGGTCTGCCAAAGCAGGCTGTGCTTCGCGCTGAAACTGCGCAGCGATGCTTTGCAGCGCCAGTTGCGCAGCAACCTCTCCCTCCGCATGCCCGCCCATGCCATCGGCCAGCAGAAACAGTGCGGCCTCCCGGGTATAGCAATAGCCCATGCGGTCTTCATTGACAGCACGGCCCCCACGGCGACTCAGTTGAAAAATAGAAAATTTCATGGCGTTTTCACGCGCACCGAAGTCTCACCGGGTGTCTGCGTTTTTCGCCCTTCTCCAATCAATGCATCCAGCTGCAGGCGGACTTTTTCCGACATGCTCAGCGGCGTATAGCGTCGCTCGGGCTCATGGCTCAGCGCTTTGTGAAAGGCAAACACCGACTGCGGGCGCGCCATGGGGTCGAGCTCCATCGACCACTGCACCAACTCCAACAAATTGTCGGAGTACACGCCGCGCAAGCGGGCCAACGCCACCATCAAACGGTCTTTGTCGCGACGGCAGGGTACATCTGCCGGTGGTTGCCCCGTCATACAGGCAAACATGCAGGCCCCCACGGCATAAATGTCCGTCCACGGCCCCATGCTGCCGTTGCGCTTGTACATCTCGGGCGCTGCAAAACCGGGGGTGTACATCGGGCGAATGAAGTTGCCCTCTTTATTCAACACCTCACGGGCCGCGCCAAAATCAATCATGACGGCCCGGTCTTCGTCCGTGATAAAAATGTTGGCCGGCTTGATATCCAGGTGCAGCATCTTGTGCTGGTGCACGATGCGCAAGCCCCGCAACACTTCATCAAACAAAGCGCGAATGGTGGATTCGCGCAGCACCTTGGCGCGTTTTTGGCTGCGGGCTAAAACGATGTATTCCTGCAGCGAGGCGCCGCGCAGAAAATTCATCACCATGTAAACGGTCTCGTTTTCCCGAAAGAAATTGAGCACACTCACCACCGATGCATGGGAGATTTGCGTCAGTGCACGGCCTTCTTCAAAAAAACTTTTGAGGCCTAGGCGATACAGCGAGACCTTCTCTTGCGCCACCTTGGGCACCAGTTCACCCGGTGCCCTCGTGGCCAGTGCAGCGGGCAAGTATTCTTTGATGGCCACTTCCTGACCTTGTGCATCTTTGGCCAGATAAACCACACCAAAACCGCCCGATGCCAGCTTTCGCACAATGCGGTAGTCACCTATGAGGGTATCAGGAGGCAGGGGAGCTGGCTTGATCCTGGAAGACATTTTGTTCAGGTAAACCTCAAGGTCGAAGCGGAAACTGGATAATCACCAAATTGCAAGTAACCAAAGAAAAGTCCAATGCCAGTTTACAGCATGACCGGATACGCCAGCGTGCAGCACGCACCGGCGTCGACTGAGGACAACGCCTCTGCACAGAACGTGCGTTTAGGGCTTGAAATCCGCGCAGTTAACAGCCGTTTTTTGGACCTTACTTTCCGCCTGCCCGATGAATTGCGCAGCCAAGAGCCTGCGTTGCGCTCCCTGCTCACCCAGCGCCTCAAGCGCGGCAAGGTGGAAGTGCGCGCGGCAATTGATGTAGACGCCTGCGCATCTTTACCCCAGCCCACGCCTGCTTTGCTGCAACGCATGCAGTCGATCCAAGACTTGGTACAAGCTTGGCTGCCCACCGCCAAGGGCCTTTCCGTGTCGGATGCATTGCGCCTGGCCGGCAGCGGCAATGCGGTGCAGGTAGATTGGCAAGAAGTTGTGCCCGCCCTGGCAGAGTCTGCCGTCACTGCACTGATTGATGCCCGCGCCCGCGAAGGCAAGCGCTTGGCAGACATGCTGAAAGACCGCTTATCCCAACTGCGCGATCTGGCTGCGCAAGCGGGTCCTTTGGTGCCGCAACTGGTGGAGCAGCAACGCCAGCGCTTTTTGGAACGCTGGCAAGAAGCCATGGGCCTGACCGAAGGCCAGGTCACACCGGAAGCCGCCCGAGAACGTGCACTGTCCGAAGCCACCGCCTTTGCCATCCGCATTGACGTGGCGGAAGAAATCACCCGCTTGAGTTCACACCTCGACGAAGTCGAGCGCCTGCTGAAAAAGGGGGGCGAAATCGGCAAGCGCTTGGACTTCCTGATCCAGGAAATGCACCGCGAAGCCAATACGCTGGGCTCGAAATCTGCCGCCTTGGATCTGACACGCATCAGCGTGGACATGAAGGTGCTGATCGAGCAAATGCGCGAGCAAGTCCAAAACATCGAATAATCACCGTTAAAACCACAGGGCGCGCAAGCGCCCTTTTTGCAAGGTCGCCCCAAGCACCCGAGTTTTCTTATGGAACAACCTGGAAATCTTTTTGTTGTCGCGGCTCCCAGCGGAGCCGGTAAATCTAGCCTGGTCAAGGCACTACGCTCGTTCGACGCACGCGTGTACCCATCGGTGTCACACACCACGCGTGCGCCCCGGGGGCAGGAAAAACATGGCCGCGAATACTTCTTCGCTTCCGAGCAAGAGTTCGACGCCATGGTTGCCAACAATGCCTTCGTTGAATGGGCCAACGTGCATGGCAAACGCTATGGCACCTCCAAAAAAGGCATCCAAGACCGTCTGGCCAATGGCGAAGACGTGCTGCTGGAGATAGACTACCAAGGTGCCCTGCAGGTGCGCGAGTCCTTCCCCCAGGCAGTACTGATCTTCATCCTGCCGCCCAGCTGGGAAGAGTTGCGCTCGCGCCTGGAAAACCGTGGCGAAGATGCACCGGAGGTGATCGAGTTGCGCATGAAAAACGCCGAAGAAGAAATGGCGCAGGTCGGAGAATTCGACTTCGTTATAATCAACGAGTTATTTGAGAGCGCACTGTTTGACCTGAAGGCAATCATTCATGCCCAGCGTCTGAAAATCGCATCGCAGCGCCGCTTGCGCTCCGATGTATTTGAATCGCTCAACCTTTCCTGAATTCCCCCGGAGTACCCACATGGCACGCATTACTGTTGAAGATTGCCTGGAGCAAATCCCTAACCGCTTCCAGCTGGTGTTGGCGGCCACTTACCGCGCACGCATGCTGAGCCAAGGCCATACCCCCAAGGTGGAATGCCAAAACAAGCCTGCCGTCACTGCCCTGCGCGAAATCGCTGAAGGCAAAGTGGGCCTCGAAATGCTGAAAAAAGTGCCCGGTTAAACCTGAGCACATGCGAGAACTTGCTCTAACTGGGCAACAATAGAAGCACCGTATCGCGGTGCTTTTTTTTTACTATGTCCATAGCAGCTTTCCCGCGATACATTTAGGGTATGAACGCGGCCTTTAATTCAAAAACAGAAGACTCCCCCCGAACATCCCCAGACGTGAGCTTAGAAGCACGTCTGGAAGCTGCGGCTCGCGTTTCTGCCGCGCACTTTGAGCGCATGCTGGACTACTTGTCCTATCTGCCTGCCTCAGACATCGAACTGGTGCGCCAAGCTTGGCACTACGCCGACAAGGCGCACACCAACCAATGGCGCAGCAGCGGTGACCCCTATATCACCCATCCCATTGCTGTCACCACGATTTGCGCGCACTGGAAGCTGGATGCCCCTGCGCTGATGGCCGCCCTGCTGCATGACGCCATGGAAGACTGCGGCATCACCAAGCAAGATTTGGCCGACCGCTTCGGTCCTGTGGTGGCAGATTTGGTCGATGGTCTGACCAAACTGGACAAGCTGCACTTCAACACCCGCGAAGAAAGCCAAGCCGAATCATTTCGCAAAATGCTCCTGGCCATGGCCAAGGATGTGCGCGTCATCCTGATCAAACTGGCTGACCGTACCCACAACATGCGCACCATGGGCGACATGCCGCGCAGCAAATGGGGCCGGATTGCCAGCGAAACACTGGAAATTTATGCGCCGATTGCCCACCGCCTAGGTCTGAACCAGACTTACCGCGAACTGCAAGACCTGTCTTTCCACTACCAAAACCCTTGGCGTTACGCCACGCTTGAGAAAGCCATCACCAAATCCCGGGCGCGCCGCCACGACTTGGTACTGCGGGTGCAAAACGAAATTGCCGCCGAGTTTGACCGCGTCAACATGTCGGTACGCTTGGCAGGCCGTGAGAGCACGCTGTATTCGCTCTACCAGAAGATGCTGCGCCACCACCTGACCTTTGCGCAGGTGACCGACATTTACGGCTTTCGCATCATCGTACCCACGGTGACCGACTGCTACACGGCACTGGGCATCCTGCACCAGATGTACAAGCCTGTACCGGGCAAGTTCAAGGACCATATCGCGATTGCCAAGTCCAATGGCTATCAGTCGCTGCACACCATGCTGGTCGGTCCTTCGGGCGTGAATATTGAATTCCAGATCCGTACCGAGCCCATGCACATCGTGGCAGAAGCCGGCATTGCCGCGCATTGGCTGTACAAGTCACAGGGCAAGCAAGAATCACTCAATACCAAGTGGCTGCAGTCGCTGCTCGATATCCAAACCGAGACCAACGACGCAACCGAGTTCTGGGACAACGTCAAGGTGGATCTGTTTCCCGACTCCATCTACGTGTTCACACCCAAGAGCAAGATCATGGCCATGCCGCGGGGCGCCACGGTGGTGGACTTTGCCTATGCCATTCACAGCAACATCGGCCACCATACTGTCTCGGCGCTGATCAATGGCGAGCCCGCATCGCTGCGCACCGAACTCAAAAGTGGCGACGTGGTGCAAATCATCACGGACGACAATGCCACACCCAACCCCGTGTGGCTGGGCTTTGTCAAAACAGGACGCGCGCGCTCCAAGATTCGCAATTACCTGAAAACGGCAGCGCACAGCGAATCCATGGTACTGGGCGAAACCTTGCTCACCCAAGCGCTGCGCGAAGAAGGCATCGCTGCCATCCCTGCCAATGACGAGGCCAACCAGCCCTTGTGGAATGCGGTGCTGCTCAAGGCCAACAGCCCCAGCCGCGAAGACCTGCTCACCGACATCGGCATGGGCCGCCAGGCCGCCGGCTGGGTGGCCCGCCACTTCATGGCACTGCTGGCTAGCCAAGGCCAGCGCCCAGATGCCGTGCTGCTGAGCCAAGAACGGTTTGCCAGCAGCAGCCAGCGCAGCCGCAGCACGGTCGCACTGGATGGCAATAGCAACGCTTCCGTGCGCTATGCCGCTTGCTGCCGCCCTGTGCCGGGCGATGCCGTCGTGGCCTACCTGGGCCGTGGCGATGGCCTGCATGTTCACAATGCACAGTGCATCAACGCCAAACGCCTGCAGGCGACCGACAGCGAACGCTTGGTGCCCGTGGAATGGGCTGAAGACAGCAGCCAAAAACTCTATGACAGCGGCCTGAGCGTCACCATCCACAACCAAAAAGGTGTGCTGGCCCGCGTGGCCACGGAACTCAGCGATGCGAATGTAGATATTCGCCGCCTGGAGATGGACGACGAAGCCGCCATGCAAACCACCGAGCTGCGCTTTATCGTCTCGGTGCACAACCAGCAGCAAGTAGACGCCGCGCTACGCAGTTTGCGCCGCATACCCACGGTGGTGCGTGCCTCACGCATTCTGCCTTTGGAATAAAGGCCGTAAAGCATCCAACGCGGCTTAAAGGCCGCGTTTTTTTATGCCTGCGTAGCGTGGATCTGTGGATTGAGGAGTCTGGTAACGAGCGTGCTACTGCATGGGCAACACATCAGCGCACCATGTTTGTCAGTGGACGGGGCAAATCCATCTGCTTGTATTCATGTGCCGCTGCCAGTACTGCTGACATCCAGCGTGCTGGCGTACCCGCTGGATGATTACCGTTTGTAGGTGGCGGAGGCGGCACAAACTCACCCGTATACCCAGTCTTAGCAGTGAGAGCCAGACGCACTGAGGCCACCTGCACCTGTACTTAGCTCTGCAGATTGAACGCCATCAGCCATCACGCAATGCCAGGAGATGGCACATGCCTTGCCAGCATTTTCAGTGCCTTTTCAAATCGATGCGCTACAACGCGTGGGGCGCTTCGGGTATGAACCGCAGCAAAGCGGAGCGGCCTGAGGCGGGCCTGCGCTGTGATGTAACCCGCTTGAAAAAATTCTGAACGCAAGGGCCCAGTGCTTTTCTCCATCCAGACCTCTATCCAATTCATGGCACTCTTTGGCGGGATGTATAGCCAACCAATTACCTACGTCCTGGCAATCTTGCTATCTGTGACTGCAATCCATACGCTTGTATTAAAAAATGAGCTGCTTGCGCTTATCAAACAATGACTTTAAATAGTTTTCTATTCGAAATCTTTGTTCTACAAGCGCCAGCAGCTCATTAATTCATAGCTCACATTTCACAGTGTGCAGGCTCCGGGTACACCACATCCAGCACCTCCAACATGCGCACGCCTGCAGGTGTGGGCAAGGCTACTTCATCCCCAACTTTGGATTTCAGCAGGGCTCGCGCTACGGGGGCAATCCAGCTCACCTGCTGCTTGCTGCTGTCGGCCTCATCAATCCCCATGATGGTGATGGTGCGCTCCACAGCCTCGTCATCGGCATACGTTACCGTGGCACCAAAAAACACCTGTTCGCTGCCGTGGTGCACCGAGGGATCCACCACCTCGGCAATTTCCAGCCGCTTGGTCAGAAAGCGAATACGGCGATCAATTTCACGCAGCCGCTTTTTGCCATACAGGTAGTCGCCATTTTCCGAGCGGTCACCATTGCTGGCCGCCCAGTGCACCACCTCGACGATTTTGGGACGCTCGTTGTCGATCAACTCCAGCAACTCATTTTTAAGCGCCAGATAGCCTTGCGGCGTCATATAGTTTTTGCTGCCCTTGGGAATGGCGGGCAAGCTGGGCAGATCGTCGTCATCGTCTTGCCCATCGGTTTCCTTGGTGAAAGCCTTGTTCATAGGCTGCAATCTTCACACAAAAGCGGCGCTGCAAATCTTTGCAGCACACAAACCAAAAAGTCCTGATACCTTGCGATATCAGGACTTCTAATTGGTGCGGCTGGCAGGAATCGAACCCACGACCCCTTGGTTCGTAGCCAAGTACTCTATCCAGCTGAGCTACAGCCGCTAAGCTACCGATTATAGAGTAAGTAATTACCCTTAATTCCCCAACGATGAAAAATTCTTTTCATCGCAAAAATATGCATCCATGACATCCAGAAAGACAAAAGCCTCAGAGATTTGCATCTCTGAGGCTTGAATCTGGTGCGGCTGGCAGGAATCGAACCCACGACCCCTTGGTTCGTAGCCAAGTACTCTATCCAGCTGAGCTACAGCCGCTAAGCCATCAACAACCGAAGCTGCTGACTGTATCCAATTGCTTGGATGCCCACCTTGCCGTTGACGAATCAAAAAACAAGGCTTTCATAAAAAGAGAAAAGCCCTAGAACTTACGTTCTAGGGCTTCAATCTGGTGCGGCTGGCAGGAATCGAACCCACGACCCCTTGGTTCGTAGCCAAGTACTCTATCCAGCTGAGCTACAGCCGCATTGGCGGAGAGGGTGGGATTCGAACCCACGGTACGTTATTCACGTACGCCTGATTTCGAGTCAGGTACATTCGACCACTCTGCCACCTCTCCGCAGTGTCGAAGCTGCTATTGTAGCAGTGTTTTTGACCGCCTCCGGAAAACCCGGAGTTTTTTAGGCCTGCAGACGCTCCAGACCACCCATGTAGGAGCGCAGCACCTCGGGGATGATCACCGAGCCATCGGCCTGCTGGTAGTTCTCCAGCACGGCGACCAGGCAGCGGCCCACGGCCAGGCCAGAGCCATTGAGCGTGTGCACCAGCTCGTTCTTGCCCTTGGCGTTCTTGAAGCGGGCCTGCATGCGGCGGGCCTGGAAGGCTTCACAGTTGGAGACCGAACTGATTTCGCGGTACTTGCCCTGGCCGGGCAGCCACACTTCCAGGTCATAGGTCTTGGTGGCACCAAAACCCATGTCGCCGGTGCACAGGCTCATGACGCGGTAGGGCAGGCCCAGCTTCTGCAGGATGGCTTCGGCGTGGCCGGTCATCTCTTCCAGCACTTCGTAGCTCTTTTCGGGGTGCACGATCTGCACCATCTCCACCTTGTCAAACTGGTGCTGGCGGATCATGCCGCGCGTGTCGCGGCCGTAGCTGCCGGCTTCCGAACGGAAGCACGGCGTGTGGGCCGTCAGCTTGATGGGCAACTCCGACTCTTGCACAACCACATCGCGCAGGAAGTTGGTCAGGGGTACTTCCGAAGTGGGGATCAGGTACAGCGCCTGGTTGTCCGGCACGGGTTCGCCCTCTTGGCCGCCCTTCTTGGCGGCGAACAGGTCGCCTTCAAACTTGGGCAACTGGCCGGTGCCACGCAGAGAATCGGCGTTCACGGCATAGGGCACGTAGCACTCGGTGTAGCCGTGCTCGCCGGTCTGCACGTCCAGCATGAACTGCGCCAGCGCGCGGTGCAGGCGGGCAATGCCGCCCTTCATGACGGTAAAGCGCGAACCCGACAGCTTCACGCCCATGTCGAAGTCCAGGCCCAGGGGCGTGCCCACGTCCACGTGGTCCTTGACTTCGAAGTCAAAGGTCTTGGGGGTGCCCCAAGTGCGCACGACCACGTTGTCGTCTTCGCTGGCACCCACGGGCACGCTCTCGTGCGGCAGGTTGGGCACGGCCTGGAGCATGGTTTCCAGCTCGGTCTTGATCTGCTCCAGGCGCGCGTCGGACTGCTCGAGTTCAGTCTTGGAGGCGGCCACCTGGGCCTTGGCGGCTTCGGCGCCGTCCTTATCGCCCTTGCCCATCAGCATGCCGATCTGCTTGGACAGCTGATTGCGCTGGGCTTGCAGCTCCTCCGTGCGGGTTTGCAAGGTCTTGCGCTCGGACTCCAGGGCCTGGAAGGCTTCCACATTCAGGAAGGCTTGGGGCTTTTTGCGGGTTTCCAGGCGCGCGATGGCGGAGTCGAGGTCTTTACGAAGAAGGAGGATGTCTAGCATGGTCGCAATTTTAAGGGGGCGGGCCAACACAGGCGCTGGCACCGCAATCTATCCGCCATTGTGCGGCAGTTGGTGTTCAGTTGCAGGCTTTGCTGCCGATAGATAGAAAGCTGCCCCCAAAAACACCAGGATTTTTTCTGCGCTTTGCGCGCACAGACCAAGGAGACTCGCGCATGTTCTATGTCTTTGGCATCAACGGCCCCATGTACCAAGGAGGCGCTGATCGCCTGAGCCACATCACCGCCGTGCGCGGCGTACCACGCCCCAGCGGCCTGCGCGCTGGGGCTTCCGGGGTGGAGGGGCAAGAAGCCCAAATCCGCAATCCGGCCCCTCCACTGTCTGCACGTGCGCAGGGTGCCGTCTCGGCCTATCTGGGCACCGAGCAAGGCCCCAAGGAGGAGCGCCGCCAGCTCTACGTGGTGCGCGATGTGATGACGCGCGGTGCGGTCACCCTCACCCCTGAGCTGCGGGTGGAGCAAGCCTGGCAGCTGCTGGCTACCAAAAAAATTGCCCAAGCCCCGGTGCTGGATGCCCAAGGGATTGTGGTGGGGCTGCTGCTGCGTGCGGACATGGCACCGCTGGCGCTGCTACCCGAGCCCGGCGCGGTGCGCGAGGCAATTGCCCTGGCCAAGCGCCCGGTCAGCGAGGTGATGATTACGCCGGTGCCTACGGTGGCGGAAGACACCGATTTGCGCCGCGTCACCCATGTGCTGCTGGAGACCGGCTTGCCCGGTCTGCCCGTGACCGATGACTTGGGGCACCTGAGTGGCTTTATCAGCCGCACCGATATCTTGCGCGCCGTGGCCAGCGACCCACCGCTGGATTTGTGGAGCTGAGCTGCCCCACCCTGCTACGCAGCACCTATGCTTTAAATAACGCTTTCAATAAAAAAAGAGCGCCTAGCGCTGGCATTTCAAGCACTTCAGATATAAAACATGCTGAGGTACTTAGATACCAAGCGCTAGGCGCTCTTTGTTTTGATGATTACAGATTGGCTTTAAGCGCCGGTTTCGGGTGCCTTGCGCACTTCAATCTCCAGGCCCGTGGCGGGGTCGATCATCTTCAAGCCCTTGGGCAGCGGAAACTTCATGGTTTCCTCCACGCCATCCATCTTGCGCACGGAGACCGCGCCCAGCGCCTTGATGCGGGCGATGACGCCGTTGACCAGCACCTCGGGGGCCGAGGCCCCGGCCGTCAAGCCCACGCGGCTGGCCGATTCGAACCACGCCTGCTGCAGCTCGTCCGCATTGTCCACCATGTAGGCGGGCGTGCCCAGGCGCTGCGCCAGCTCACGCAGGCGATTGCTGTTGGAGCTGGTGGGGCTGCCCACCACGATCACCACGTCCACCTGCGGCGCCAGCACCTTGACGGCATCCTGGCGGTTCTGTGTGGCGTAGCAGATGTCCTGCTGCTTGGGCTCGCGCACATGCGGAAAGCGCGCCTTGATGGCGGCCTTGATGCCGGCAGCGTCGTCCACGCTCAGCGTGGTCTGCGTCACCACGGCCAGCAGCTCGGTCTGCCTGGGCTGGACCTTGGCCACATCGGCTTCGTCTTCCACCAGGTGGATGCCTTCGGACAGCTGGCCCATGGTGCCTTCCACCTCGGGGTGGCCCTTATGGCCGATCATGAGGAACTCATAGCCCTCCTTGGCCAGCTTGGCGACCTCGACGTGCACCTTGGTCACCAGCGGACAGGTCGCATCGAAGATGCTGAAGCCGCGCGCCTGCGCCTCTTCCTGCACCGCCTTGCTCACGCCGTGGGCGCTGAACACCAGGGTGGCGCCCGGGGGCACGTCCGACAGCTCTTCGATGAAGATCGCGCCCTTGTCCTTCAGATCGTTGACCACGAAGGTGTTGTGCACGATTTCGTGGCGCACATAGATCGGGCGGCCAAACTTCTGCAGCGCCCGCTCGACGATCTCGATGGCGCGGTCCACACCGGCGCAAAAGCCCCGGGGCTCGGCCAGCAGGATTTCTTTGGCGTCGACCACCTCAGAGCACCCCGATGATCTGCACTTCGAAGGTCACGGGCTGGCCCGCCAGCGGGTGGCTGAAGTCAAACAGCACGGCGCCGTCTTCGCGCACCTGCACCACCGAGCCGGCGTAGCTGCCCAGCCCGTCGGGCGTGGGGAACTGCACCACGTCACCCGCGGCGTACTGCTCGTGCGGATCGCCCAACTCGTTCAGCAGCTTGCGCGCCACCCACTGCAGCATGTCGGGATTGCGCTCGCCAAAGGCCACGCCGGCGGGCAGCTCGAACGTGGTGTGCGTGCCTTCGGGCAGACCGATCAGTTGCTCCTCGATGGCCGGCGACAGCTCGCCCGTGCCCAGCGACAGCGTGCCGGGCTTTTCCAGGAAGGTGTTGATCACATCACCGGCCGGGCCGGCCAGACGGTAGTGCAACGTCAGGAAGGAGCCCGCTTGTACGGAGGGCACAGAAGTCGTGGTCATAGGCGCGGAATTGGTCATGGAAGTCCCGATAAACTGGCCCACATTGTAGGAAACCGGGCATGCCCCTGTGCCCTTGGCGTCTGTTTATCCGCGTTCAGCACCAAGACCATGGCTTTCAAAGACCTCCCGAACGACCTTCTGCCCCGCGAAAAAATTCTGGCGCGTGGCCCCAACGCCTTGTCCGACGCGGAATTGCTGGCCATTTTGCTGCGCACAGGTCTGGCGGGGTGCGGCGTGCTGCAGCTGGCGCAAGCCATGCTTGATGGGTATGGCGGTCTGGCGGGCCTGCTCAATGCCAGCGCCCAAGACCTTGGTCGCACCAAGGGACTGGGCCCCGCCAAGCGCGCAGAAATGCTGGCAGTGATGGAATTGGCCAAGCGCGCCACCGCCCAGCAACTGCGGGCTCGCGAAGTCTTCTCCAGCCCACAAGCTGTGAAACACTACCTGCAATTGCACCTGGGCCACCGCCCGCATGAGATATTTGCAGTGCTGTTTCTCGACAGCCAAAACCGTTTGATTGCCATGGAAGAAATGTTCAGAGGAAGCTTGAGCCAGACCTCGGTTTACCCCCGAGAAGTCGCACTGCGCGCACTGCACCACCATGCAGCGGCGGTCATCCTCACGCACAACCACCCCAGTGGCAGCGTACAGCCCAGCACGGCCGATCACGCCTTAACGCGCAACCTCAAAAGTGCGCTGGGCTTGCTGGATGTGCAAGTGCTCGATCACATCATCGTGACCCAAGGCGCCAGCCACTCGATGGCCGAAGAAGGGCAGCTGGGATGAGCCAAGCTTTCCGCCACCAAGGCTTGCATGCCTTGGGGGGCGTTGCCAAAGAGCTCAAGCTGCAACGCGAACGCCAAGAAGCCGCAGACCTAGCCCGCAAAGCCGCTGCAGCGGCCGCCGAGCGTGAGCGCAACCTGTTCACGCACTTTGTGGGCGCCGTCACGCCGCTGCCGCGCACGGATCGCATTGCGTTGGAGCAAGTGCCCCCCACGCCCCGCCGCCTGCAGCATGAGCTGGATGAGGAGCGGGTGCTGCGCGAGGCCATGAGTGATGAGTTTGACGTGAGCACCCTGCTGGATGTGGATGACCAGCTCAGCTTCCGGCGCCCCGGCATTGGCCTGGATGTGACGCACAAGCTGCGCGGCGGGCACTGGAGCATCCAGCGTCAGCTGGATCTGCACGGCCTGCGCTCCGATGAAGCACGTGAGGCGCTGGGCCAATTCATTCGCCTGTCGCACCGCACCGGCTTGCGCTGCGTGCGCGTAGTGCATGGCAAAGGGCTGGGTTCACCGGGGCGAACCCCCGTTCTCAAAGCCAAGGTACAGCGCTGGCTGGTGCAGAAAAAAGAAGTGCTGGCCTTTGTGCAAGCGCGCCCCGCCGATGGTGGGGCTGGCGCCTTGGTCGTGCTGCTGCAGCCGGGCAAACGCAAGCTGTACTGAGGGCGCCATTTTTTAATGCCCACGACACCTTCCCACCCACATCTTCCAAACACGGAGTCCCTGTTTGCCATGAGTTTGCTGAATCGACGCCACGCCGTGCTGGCATTGGGTGCTTTTGCCGCCAATCCTGTGCTTCACAGCCAAGCTGCAAACACCACCTGGCCCAGCAAACCTGTGCGCATCATCAATCCTTTCCCGGTGGGCGGAGGCCCCGATGGCACGGCACGCATCGTGGGCGAAAAACTGGCACGCATGTGGAATCAAGCTGTCGTGATTGAAAACCGCCCCGGAGGCAACGGTTTTATTGCGATTGACGCCTTCAAACGTGGGGCGCAAGACGGCACCGACATGGTGCTGCTGGACAACGTGCACCTTGCGGCTTACCCGCATCTGTTTCGCAAACTGCCGTACGACCCTGTGCGTGATTTTCTGGTGCTGGCCCCGCTGTTTCGCACCTTCTTTTTTGTCTGCGTGCCCAACCACAGCCCCTACCGCAGCATGGCTGACTTGATTGCAGACGCCCAAGCGCGCCCCGGCCAGCTCAACTATGGCTCTTGGTCGATTGGCAATGCCGTGCACCTGGGTTCCTTGCAGTTGGCAGCGCTGACCCACACCCGCATGGAGCACATTGTTTTCAAGGAAACCGGCCAGCTCTACCAAAGTGTGGCCAATGGAGAGCTGGACTTTGCACTGGGCTCTTCTGGCACCGCAGGCCCACTGGCACGCGCTGGCAAGCTACGATTTTTGGCGGTGATGGCACCACAGCGCTTGCAAGGCTTTGAAGACATTCCTACCGTGGCTGAGTCCGGAGGCCCCGCCCAAGCGATTGTGACGGGGTGGAATGCACTGGCAGTTTCACCCCACACACCATCCTCGACCGTCACACAACTGCGGCGGGATCTCACCACCACCCTGCGTGAGCCCGACATACAGCCCAAGTTTCAAACTTTTGGCTATGAGCATTACTTCCCTACGCCCGCAGAATTTCAGCAGTTCATCCGCGCTGAAAGCCGGCGCTTTGGCTCCGTCATTGCCGCTGCTGACATTCAGCTCTGAAACGCACCTCGCGCTCGCGCAGCGTCAGGCTCACTAAAAATAAAGGGCAAGCACAAGAATGTGCTTGCCCCCAATCCATGTGCTTTCTACTTCATCCAGCAGCGATCAGCTGTGCATCCTGAACCTCAGAAGACGGGCGCATGAACCCAGTGCCCGAAGGGCTGTGTTTTTCGTCGTTATTCCAATATTTAAGGCTGCTTTGTCGACACCTCAGAGGCGGCAGTCTGTGCAGCATCCGCCTCAGCAGCCTTGGTCTGCGCTGCGGCCTGCCTTTGCTGCAGGTAGCGCTGGTACTCGGGGCTTTGTGCCGCATCGCTGTAGCCGGACGGATGGGGCACAAAGGTCATGCCTGACGCATGCCACTGCTGCAAATCTTCCAGCACCTGTTCACGGGTCAGTCCTTGCGTTGCAGTGTTTGCAGCAGCGTCATTGTGGGCTTGGGCCACAGCACTCACACCCAAGGCCAGCGCTGCACAGGCCAAAGTTCGGTAATATATGGACATGGTTAACTCCTTCTCTGTCACCAGCAGGCACCGGATAGACCGATACCGGCCGCACTTCATGGGGAAGGAGTGTCCACCTTAGCGGCCGGGAATGTCTGTGCGTTTTCTCACTTTTGCCAGGCAAAATCCCGTTTCAGCAAAGCCTGTCGACTGCGATTACTGGGCCTCGGCCAACGCGATCAAACCATCCACATTGATCAGCGCAATATTGCGCCCCTGTCTTTGCAGCAGCCCGAGCCGTACCAAGCGAGACATTTCACGCGCTACTTCTTCGCGGCTGGTTCCTAAGTACGCAGCCAAACTGGCCTGCGTAGGGCTGGGGGCCAGCACCACTTGGTTGTTACGTATGCCTTGGCGTTGCGCCAGGGCTAGCAAGCGCATATGCAAGCGGCTGCGCACATTGAGTGTGCCCATCTCCACGACGCGATTGACCAGTTGCCACAGCAAATTGGTCACGTTGTTCACAATGCCCAAAACCGCGCTGACATCGGTCACCAGCCACTCTTGGGTAGATACCTTGTCCATCACCACCAGCAAGGTCGGCTCTGCCGCCACCAGAGACATCCCTGGCGGAATGGATGCGCACAGCAAAATATTGCCAAACATTTGCCCCGGCAGCAGCTCTCCCAGCAACAGCTCTTTGCCCTGCACATTCGTGCACAACACCTGCAGCTGCCCCGACAAGATGACATGCACACGTGCATCGCAAAAAGGCTCTTTCACCTCTTGCCCTTTGTCCAGTGAGCTCCAGCGCATCTGCTGCGCCAACCACGTCAAACGCTCAGTATCCAGATGTGCAAAAGCAGGCACTGCACGCAACAACTGCCAAGACGCGGGCTGTGAAGAGGTGGACATGGCTTAAGACTTTGCAGCGCTGCGCTGCTTTTAGGAGTTGGCTGCGCAAGCGCGCAAAGGCAAACCCCGCATCGGGCGGCCATAAATGCGCTCCACGCGGGCCTCCAGGGGCGGGTGGGCATCCAGCCAGTGCTCCAGCTTACTGCTGTCTGGGGTTTCAGCCAGCAGCATGTGCTGCACCAGCGGGTGGTTCGGCCCAGCATGGCTGCGCGCATCACCACGCCAGCCGCCCCGAAACTGTGCAGCGGCCTGGCGCTGCGTCATCACTTTGCGCAGCACGCCGCCCAATGCATCACGGCTGCGCGTCCATTGCACCGCGCGCGCATCGGCCAGGTATTCACGCTGGCGCGAGACTGCTGCTTTGAGCAAACGCCCACTGCACCACCCAACAAAGCCTGCCGCCATGACCACAGTACCAAACCACCAGGCCAGGCCACCGCGCTCGCGCACCGTGTCACCAAAGTTGTAAACCAGCTCCAAGCCGCTGACCATGCCCGCCAATTGCATATTCAACAGGGTGTCGCCTTCTTTGAGGTGCGACAGCTCATGCGCCACCAGCCCCTGCATTTCATCGCGCGTGAGATAGTCCAGTGCCCCTTGGGTCACCGCCACAATCGCGTCGTCCTGCGTCCACCCGGCAGCGAAAGCATTGATGGCATCGGTGCGCGCCAAGACCACCACTTGTGGGGGCTGCATCTGGGCAGCGACGCACATTTCTTGAACAATGTTGCACAGTTGCTGCTCTGCCTGCCCCTGCGTGGGGCGCGCCTGCCGGGCACCAATGCGCTGCGCCAATTTCTGGCCCCCTTGGCTCAGCTCTTCGCGGGTAAGCCACCAACCACCCAAAATCAGCAACAAGGTCACACCCACATTGGTCAAGACAAAACCTTTGGGATAGTCCATGCCGGCGTGCGAAAACAGCAGCCACCACGCCAACGTCAAGCCGCCATGCACCGCGGCCAGCGACACCAGCACACACCCCGCAAAAAGCAGCAGCAACCAGCGCGTGGTGCGACGCGCATCGGCTTGCCAATCCCAAAAACGCATGGATTACAACCGTTTCTTGGGCTGTACTTAAAACCGCACCTGGGGTGCAGTACGCTCTTGCGCGCTGGTGGTGGACTCCAGCATGCCCATGTGAGCAAATCCCAGCAACCTTGCCACGATCAGGTCCGGGAACTGGCTGGCTCGGTCATTGAACGCCAGCACTTGGTCGTTAAAGGCTTGGCGGGCAAAACCAATGCGGTTTTCGGTGCTCGCAATTTCTTCGCTCAGGCTTTGCATTTGCGCATCTGCCTTGAGGTCCGGGTACGCCTCTACCGTCATCATCAACCGCCCCAAATCACCACCCAGGGCCTGCTCTGCCGCAGAAAAAGCGGCCAAGGCTTTGCCATCGCGGACATGGCTGCGCAAGGCATCGCTGGCAGCCACCGCCTGATTGCGGGCGCGCGTTACAGCCTCCAAGGTGCTGGCCTCATGCTGCATATAGCCGCGCGCAACTTCGACCAGGTTGGGAATCAAGTCATAGCGGCGCTTGAGTTGTACATCAATCTGTGCAAACGCGTTTTCCACCTGATTTTTTTGGGTGCGCAGGCGGTTGTAGACCCCCACCGCCCACAGCGCGATGACCACCACCAGCCCCAGCACGATATATGCAGCCATTTTCACCCACCCTCTATTGCTATAGATGCCTGCATCATACCGAGCGCATGAGGCACACCCTAGGGCGTTGCAAGTGCTGTTTTAGCCCACCGTCACAGGGCCGTGGTTGATGGCGCTGAGCGCCTCATTCACCGCAAAGATCTTGGCGCGCAAATTGCGCACACCCGCCTGCGTCAGGCGTGCCGTATGCATGTGCAGGTATTGCTGCGCGTGGGCATGGGTATCAAACAGATAAACGCCTCCGGCCTGCTTGTGGTCAGGGTCTTCGGTCCAGATTTTCCACAGCATGCCGGGTTCTTGGTTGATGCTGTGGGCCAAGCCGTCAAAGGCTTGCACCATGGCCTCACCGTAAGGGCCATCCATTTCAAAATCGACTTGCAGCAAAAAAGGCATGACGCTGTCCTTGTTGAAAACAAACTCAAAACCAACAAGCCTCCACCATACCGGCGAAGGCTTGTCCGCGTGCGCTACAAGCGCTTGCCTGATGGCTTACACGCCTTTGTTGCGCATCCAGTCGGCAGTTTGCATAAAGCTGTTTTTCAGGCGCTCGCGCAAGGCGGGCGGCACCTCGGTTTCGGCCATGGCTTGGTCCATGCAGGCCACCCATTGGTCGCGCTCCAAAATACCAATCGAAAAAGGCATGTGGCGCATGCGCAAGCGCGGATGGCCAAAGCGCTCTACGTAATGGTCAGGGCCGCCCAGCCAGCCGCACAAAAACCAGAACAGTTTTTGGCGCGCATCTTCCAGCGTGCTGCCATGGCTGGCACGCAGCGCGGCATAACCGGGTTCCAGATCCATCAGGTCGTAAAAGCGGTCTACCAAACGGCGCACGGGCTCTTCCCCGCCGATCCATTCAAACGGGGTATCGAAAGGGGGCTTTTCTTCAATCTGCATGCTTCGCTCTGCACAAAATGCCTGCGACATGCGCAGGCGTCACACCACACAAAACGGTGAGTGTGCCAGCCGTGCAAAGCAGTGCGTTGCCCCAAGGTTAAAAACGCGGCATCGCTGTTGATTTCAGGCGCGGCGCTTTTTGTCCTCGTGCAGCGTCTGGCAGGCAATGCAGCGCTTGGCCGAAGGGAACGCCTGCAGCCGCGCCAAGGCAATGCCTTTGCCGCAATCCATGCATTCACCGTAGCTGCCGTCTTCCATGCGCAGCAAGGCAGCACGCACGTCTTTGAGCTCTTGCTGATCGCGCATTTGCTCTGCGTGGCGTACCTCGCGGTCCGAGGTATCGCGGCTCTGGTTGGCATCCGGCTCAGGCGGCAAATCTTCGGTGTCGTGTACGCTTTGCGCCTGTTCACTGCGGGCAGTGTCCAGCTCTTGCAGCAGTTGCTGCGCACGCTGCTGCAAATGGGTTTTCAGGGCTTGGAGATGGGTTTTGGTGATGGTGCTCATGCGTTAAGCATGCGCCGGCCCATGCGGACTGGCAAGAGGGTTGCAATGGGCGGGTCGCACATATCCGCGTTCGTCTGACACAACGCAGCCCACACACTGTTTTTCTAAAAAATGAGCTACTAGCGCCTGATAGTGAATAGCTTCGGATATAAAACTATCTGAAGCCATTCATCTGCATACGCTAGCAGCTATCTTTTTTACTCAGCCGCAGAGCGCAAGGTATGCATGACCGGCCGCTGCAACACTTCGCGCAGGCCCCACCAGCCAGCCAGCAACGCCAGCACAGCGCCCGTCAAAGCGCCTGCCACGGGCACCCACCAGGCCGCCGTCCAGGCAAACTCAAACACCCAGCGGGCCAAGGCCCAGCCGACCGCCATGGCCACCGCGCTGGCCAAAAAGCCGGCCAGCAAGCCCACACCGGCCAGTTCGGCCCGCTGCACCTGGCGCAGCAAGCGGCCTTGGGCGCCCATGGCGCGCATGATGGCGTATTCGCGGGCGCGTTCTTCGCGCGTGGCCGTGACCGCAGCAAACAGCACCACCAGCCCCGCTGCCAGCGTGAAGGCGAACAAAAACTCCACGGCGCGAATCACCTGATCGAGCACGCGCTGCACCTGGGCAATGGTGCTGTCCATGTCCACATTCGTCACATTGGGGAAGGCGCGCAGCAAGCCGTTGTCAAAGCCCGCTTGGGTGGGGGCACGGTAGGCCGCCATGTAGGTCGCGGGCACATCGGGCAACTGCGCCACGGGGAACATGATGAAGAAGTTGGCGCGCATGCTGCCCCAGTCCACCTTGCGCAAACTGGTGATACGGGCGCTGTGGCGAATGCCGCCCACATCAAACACCAGTGCATCACCCAGCTTCAGGCCCAAGGTTTCGGCAATACCTTCTTCGACGCTGGCGCCATCGGCTTCACCCGGCACCCAGGCGCCCGCTGTCACGCGGTTTTTATCGGGCATGTGCTCGGCGTTGGAGAGGTTGAACTCCCGATCCACCATGCGCTGTGCGCGGTCGTCGGCATAGTCGTCCGGGCTGATTGCGCGGCCATTCACCTCCACCAGACGCCCGCGAATCATGGGGTACCAGTCATACTGGCTCACACCTGCTGCCCGCAAATGGCTCTGAAATGCATCCGCTTGATCCGGCATGATGTTGATGACAAAACGGTTGGTGGCATCGGCAGGCGTGGCTTGGCGCCAACTGCTCACCAAGTCCGTGCGCAGCAACACCAGCAGCACCAGCGCCAGCAGCCCCACCGCCAAGCTGCTGACCTGCACCACGGCATAGCCAGGGCGTGCTGCCAGTTGGCGTGTGGCCAAAATCAGCCAACGCGGTGCAGTGTTTTCTTGCACCACACGGCGCAGCAGTTTGACTGCCAGCCACGCCATGGCCGCAAACAACAGCGTGGCCACAGCAAAGCCCCCCACGGCAATGCCGCCCAGCTTGGCATCGCGGCTCACCGCCATCAGCAGCGCGGCAAAACCCAGCACCCCCACCAGCAGCACACCGGCAGACATGGGCTTGATGGCCCCCACATCGCGGCGCAGCACGCGCAGCGGCGGCACTTGTGCCAGTTGCAGCACGGGCGGCAGACCAAAGGCCAGCAGCAGTGTCATGCCCATGCCCACGCCAAAACCCACAGGCCACAGATTGGGCGGCGGCAGCCCATCGGCCACCAAGCCCGCCAGCAGCCAGACAAAACCGTGGTGAACGCCCCAGCCCAGAATCACGCCCAGCACACTGCCAAACAGGCCAACCAGCGCAAACTCCAGCACATAGGCGCAGGCAATGCTGCGCTGGGGCTGCCCCAGCACTCGCAGCATGGCGGCAGCATCCAGATGGCGCTGGGCAAAGGCACGCGCGGCCAAGGCCACGGCCACCGCAGACAACAGCGCTGCCAGCAACGCTACCAAGCTCAAAAATTTCTCACCGCGCTCCAGCGTGCGGCGCATCTCGGGGCTGCCGTTTTCCAGGGATTCCACCCGGCGCCCGCCACGGCCGTGCTCACCCACCTGCGCTTTGGCCCAGGCTTCATAACGCGCCAGCGCCCGGGCATCGTCACCAGCCACCGCCAAACGCCAGGTGATGCGGCTGGCCGGCTGCACCAAGCCCGTTGCATCCAAATCCTGCTGGTTGATCATCACGCGCGGGGCAAAGCTCATAAAGCCCGCGCCGCGATCGGGCTCGGCCGTAATCAGCCGGTCAATGCGCAAACTGGCGTCGCCCAGCAGCAAGGTGTCGCCCACTTGCAGCTCCAGTCCGGAGAGCAAGGCCGCATCCACCCACGCGTTACCGGGGGCGGGAATGGCATCAGTACTGGCATCCGGCTGGCCCACGCCTTGCGACACGTGCAGCGTGCCGCGCAGCGGGTAGCCGCCCTCAACCACTTTCAGCGCCACCAAGCGGGCATTGCCACCACGCTCATCGGTGCCGCGCCCCATGGTGGGAAAGACCAGCGTGGTCACATGGCGCAGACCCTCTTGCTGCGCCTGCTGCACAAAGCTTTGCAAATTGCCATCGTTGCTGGCAATCACCACATCACCGCCCAGCAACTGGCGTGCATCGCGCTCCAACCCGGCTTCCAAGCGGTTGGCAAAAAACGCCACCGACGTCAGCGCCGCCACGGCCAGCGTGACGGCCAGCCACAACAGGCGCAACTCACCCGCACGCGCATCGCGCCACAGTGTGCGCCACCCTAATTTCCAAAAGCTCATCGTCATGCTGTGCACGATACCGCATGCTTTCCATAACAGCTGCGCTTGGGCGAAACCCCTTGCGGGGCAATGCAATCATTTACAAGGGCATGAAATTTTCTCTTCGCCCCCTTGGAACGCGGGTTAAACGCCTAACGCCAGACCACCGCCATCACGACCATTGCTCGGCTTTACACGCTTTCACAAAAAATTGAGAAGAGAATCAAAACGGTTTGGCAACAAATCTACGACCCAATGAACAACATGTGGATCTCCACATTGTTGGCGGCCATTCCGGTCGTGGTCATGCTGGTGGGCTTGGGCTTTTTACACATGAAGGCCCATATTGCGGCAGGCGCGGGCTTGGTCGCGGCACTGATTATTTCGGTGTTCGTCTACAACATGCCCGCAGAAATGGCGGGGCGCGCTGCGCTGTTTGGGGGGTTCACCGGTCTGCTGCCCATCGGCTGGATCGTGCTGAACATCATCTTCTTGCACCAGCTGACCGAGCAAAACGGCAGCTTCAAGGTGCTGCAAGACTCACTGTCGGGCATCACGGAAGACCGCCGCATTCAGCTGCTGCTGATTGCCTTCTCCTTCGGCGCCTTCTTTGAAGGTGCGGCGGGCTTCGGCACACCCGTGGCGGTGACTGCAGCCATCCTGATTGGTCTGGGCTTTTCGCCGCTGGCAGCCTCTGGCCTGTCCCTGATCGCCAACACCGCCCCCGTGGCCTTTGGCGCGCTGGGCACACCAGTGATTACGCTGGCCAAGGTGCACGGCTATGACCTGATGGAAGTGACGGCCATGATCGGTCGCCAACTGCCCTTCTTCTCGGTGCTGGTGCCGTTCTGGCTGATCTGGGCGTTTGCCGGTCGCAAGGGCATGATGGAAGTCTGGCCTGCGATTTTGGTGGCGGGCGTGTCCTTCGCGATTCCGCAGTATCTGGTGTCGAACTTCATCGGCCCCGAGCTGGTGGACATCATTGCAGCCATCGTCTCCATGGCGTGCTTGGTCGGTTTCCTGCGTTTTTGGCAGCCCAAGAAGATTTGGACTTCTGCCTCGCTGCGCGGCAAAGACGTGAGCGCTTCCGAAGTGAAGCCCGCCCAGCCTGCCGTCAAGCACAGCCGCCAAGCGCTGATTGCCGCCTGGACACCTTGGGTGATCCTGTCGGTGTTCGTCTTCCTGTGGGGCATGCCTGCGGTCAAGGCCTGGTTGAACGGCATCTTCGCACCCGCCTTCCCCATGGAAGGTCTGCACCAAATGGTGTAGAAGATGCCTCCTGTGGTGCCGAACCCCACCAAGGAAGGCGCGGTCTACACCCTGAACCTGCTGTCGGCGACCGGCACCGGCATTTTGCTGTCGGCCATCCTCAGCGCGTTCGTGATGAAGTACAGCCCCGTAGCCATCGTGCGCACCTTCTTCAAGACACTGTGGCTGGTGCGCTACTCACTGCTGACGATTGTGCTGATGCTGGCACTGGGCACGCTGTCGCGCTACTCGGGCACTGACACCACCTTGGGTCTGGCCTTCGCCAACACCGGCATGTTCTACCCCTTCTTCGGCACGCTGATGGGCTGGCTGGGCGTGGCGCTGACCGGCTCTGACACCGCATCGAACGTGCTGTTTGGCGGTATGCAAAAGGTGGCTGCGGAGCAGCTGGGCCTGTCGCCGAACCTGATGGGCGCGGCCAATAGCTCGGGCGGCGTGATGGGCAAGATGATTGACGCGCAGTCCATCGTCGTGGCCTCGACCGCCACCCGCTGGTTCAACCACGAAGGCGACATCCTGCGCTATGTGTTCTTCCACTCCGTGGCACTGGCCTGCTTGATGGGCTTGTTCGTCACCTTGCAAGCCTATGTCTGGCCGTTCCATCTGATGGTGAACTAAGCCCTATCAAAACTCAGCTTTCTATAGCTGCTGCCGCTAGTCCACAAAGGGCTAGCGGCATTTTTTATGCTTAATCGCAGCCTGCAGCGAGTCACCAGACTGTCTGCACTACGGCACTACGGCGTTTGCCGGGGGCTGCCCAATACGGCCGGTGGATACAAGGTGTGGTCCGGCTGCGGCGCCGTGGCTGCGTCCGGCTCTGACCACTGCTGCATCCAGACATCCAGCGCATCGTTGGGCGCCGGGGGCGGCGGTGCTGCGGGCGCAGGCAAAGAGGGAATGGACTCCTCAATAGCCTCTGGTGGTAGTGGTACGGGCGCTGCGGGCTGGGGTGCGGGGATGGGCTGCACGGCCGGGCGTGCAGGCTGTGGTGACTGGGGTGCAGCCGGCTGCGGCTGCGGCTGGGACGGCCACCAGGCTTGCCACTCCTGGTGCAGGCTGCTGCCCCAGCGGTGCCACCACGCACTGTCAGCGGGGGCTTCAAAGCGGGCGTGGCGCTGCAGGTCTTTGCGCTGCAGTGCCTTGTGCGTAAAGTCACCCACAATCGGCAAGGCACTGCGCGCGCCCTGCCCCCAATAATCGCTACGCAAGGTGATGCGTGCATCGTTAAAGCCCACCCAAGCGCCCGCCACCAGATGCGGGTGCATCAAGATAAACCAGCCATCTGCATTGTTTTGCGTGGTACCGGTTTTGCCCGCCACGTCATCTTGAATGCCCCAGCGGCGGCGAATATCGCGGCCCGTGCCTTTATCCACCACGCCGCGCATCATGTCGATGAGTGCGTAGCTGTCTGCCTCATCCATCGCCTGCTCAGCGGGGGGCGGGGCAAATTCAGCCAGCACCTTGCCTGTGCGATCTTCAATGCGCGTGACCATCCAGGGCGCACGGTAAGCGCCTCCGCGCACCAGGCTGCCGTAGGCATTGGCCATTTCCAGCAAGGTGACAGGGCTGGCTCCCAATGCCAAAGCGGGCACGGCTTGCAGCGCACTCTCGCGCACACCAAGATTGCGCGCCAGGCGCCCGACCTTGGCGGGCCCCACTTCTTGTACCAGTTGCGCCGTGATGGTGTTCTTGGAATATGCCAGCGCGTCGCGCAGGCGCATGGCCTGGCCGCTGGGCGCACCTGCATCGCTGGGCCGCCACACCTCACCGCCGCGCAAGGTGATTTCTACAGCCGCGTCCACACGCTGGTCATCGGCAGAGATGCCTGCCTCCAGGGCTGCGCCGTAGACAAACGGCTTGAAAGTCGAGCCCGGCTGACGGCGCGCTTGCTGTACATGGTCGAATGCATCGGTGGCAAAGTCGCGGCTGCCCACCCAGGCACGGATGGCGGCGGTCTCTGGCTCCATGGCCACAAAGCCCGCTTCAATGCGTGTTTTGCTCTGGCGCAGTTGCTGCATCAAGGCCTTGTCTTGCAGCAGCGCCTGCAGAGCGGCTTGCTCACTTTGCCCTTTTTCGCGCAAGGCCACGTAGGCCGCACTCTCACGCACCAAGCTCTGCACCAAAGGGTTGTCCGTGCGCCAGCCATCGCGCTTGTTCCAGTTGGTCGTCGCAATGGCCTGCAAGGTTCGCGTGTGGTTGCGCACGGCCTGATTGGCCTGTGCTTGCAGGCGTGCATCCAGCGTGGTGTGCACCACCAGCCCATCGGTATAGATGTTGTAGCCCTCACTGTCGGCCCAGTCGATCAGCCATTTACGCACCTGCTGCGCAAAGTGCGGCGCCATGCCCGTGGGCACTTCCTGGCGCTCAAAATTCAGCCGCAGCGGGCGCTTTTTGAGCCGCTCGAACTCATCGGCAGCCAGCACCTCGCGTTTGACCATCTGCGACAGCACCGTGTTGCGCCGTGCCACGGCACGCTCCGGATTGCGCACCGGGTTGTAGTAGCTGGTGCCCTTGAGCATGCCCACCAAGGTGGCCGACTCAATCACACTGAGCTTGGCTGCCGGCTTGTCAAAGTAGGTGCGCGCAGCCATCTCAATGCCCCAGGCGTTGTAGAGGAAGGGCACGGTGTTGAGGTAGGTCTCCAGAATTTCGTCTTTGCTGTAGAGCGCCTCAATCTTGAAAGCCGTGATGGCCTCTTTGAGCTTGCGGTTCAAACTGGCAGCGCGGCCAATTTCTTCGGGGTAGAGGTTGCGCGCCAATTGCTGGGTGAGCGTGGAGCCCCCCTGCAAATCCCCTTGCAAGCTATAAAAAGCCGAGGACAGGGTGCGGCGCCAGTCCATGCCGTGGTGCGCATAAAAGCGATGGTCTTCCGTGGCAATCAAGGCTTGAACCACCGCTGGCGCCACCTGATCCAGCGTGACCCACTGGCGGTTACTGCGCTTGAACACCGCCAGTTCTTTGCCATCCGCCGTCAGCACCTGGGCGGGCTGCTCCAGCTTGGCTTTGCGGATGTCGCTGATGCTGGGCGTGAACGGTATCAGCAGCAGCACATACAGCCCCCCAGCGGCTGGCAGCGCCACCAGCCATTGCCAGCGCCATGCAGCAAGACGCCGCCATGCTGTCCCTAGGCGCCCTCCAAAAGCTTGGATACGGGGAGTATGCTGCACCGCATTGCGCTGCGCAGCCACATGCTGCTGCAGCGCTTGCCAGCGCTGTAGCAAGGCTTGTTTAGACAGTAGGCGGGCGGCCATGCGGCGATGGGTTGGCTCTTGTTCTTGCACGATCAACGGCAATGCCTGGGGCACTGCGCAATACAGAAGGCGCACAGCATGCCGCAAAAAAAGCGCCCCAGCGGAACTGGGGCGCTTTGCCTAAGATTTCAGCAGGGCTTCCTGGTGCGCAAGCCCACAGCCCCCGCAATCAGGTGTTCTGACTGATGGTGATGGTGGGAAACTTGGCCGAGAAGTCCTTGGCTTTTTGCGCAATCTTCACGGCCACATCGCGGGCCAGCTTTTTGTAGATCTGTGCAGCTTCGCTGTCGGGTGCCGCAGCCACGGTGGGCTTGCCGCTGTCGGCCTGCTCGCGGATTTGCATGGACAGGGGCAGCGAACCCAGGAAGTCCATATTCCACTCCGCAGCCAGCTTTTTGCCGCCATCTTGGCCAAAAATGTGTTCTACATGACCGCAGTTGGTGCACACGTGCATGGCCATATTCTCGACCAAGCCCAAGATGGGCACGCCCACCTTTTCAAACATCTTGATGCCCTTGCGCGCATCCAGCAAAGCGATGTCTTGGGGCGTGGTCACAATCACCGAGCCGGTCATAGGCACCTTCTGGCTCAGCGTCAGCTGAATGTCGCCCGTGCCAGGGGGCAGGTCGATCACCAAGTAGTCCAGATCCTTCCAGTTGGTGGAGCGCAGCATTTGCTCCAGCGCCTGCGTGGCCATGGGGCCGCGCCAGATCATGGCTTCATTGGGGTTGTTCAGCAGCAGGCCAATGGACATCAGCTGCACGCCGTAATTTTCCAGCGGCTCCATGGTCTTGCCATCGCTGCTTTCGGGCTTACCTTCCACACCAAACATCATGGGCACGCTGGGGCCGTAGATGTCAGCGTCCAGCACGCCCACACGCGCGCCTTCGGCGGCCAGTGCCAGCGCCAGGTTGGCAGCGGTGGTGGACTTGCCCACACCGCCCTTGCCCGATGCCACGGCAATGATGTTCTTCACGCCGGGCAGCAGTTGCACGCCACGCTGTACCGCATGCGCCTGCACCTTGGTGTAGACATTGGCCGATACGTTTTCCACGCCAGCCACGTTCTTGGCTGCAGCAATCAGTTGCTTGCGCAGCTCAGGGATGATGCTTTTCGCGGGGTAACCCAGTTCCACATCAAAAGCCACGTCGCCACCGCTAATTTGCACGTTGCGCACCGCACGGGTGCTCACAAAATCGGTAGCAGTGTGGGGATCAATCACGCTGGCCAGTGCCGCCAAAAGGCTTTGTTCAGTTAGAGACATGCAGTTTTGTACTTATGGTTGGTGGGGTCTGAGAAAATCAGCAGCGTCTGAGTCTATCGGAGCCTTGCAACCCATATGGTCAGCGGGTTCTTGTCCCTTGGGTGCATGGGCACCTTATTCTCCCTTTGAAAGATCTCCTGCCGTGAAATTCAAAATGGCCGAAAACTCCCTGTTTGCCATCCTGCTGCGCTCGCGCTGGTGGATCAGCTTTTTGGTGGGTGCCGCCTGGGCCTTGCTGGCAGCCGCGCTGGTGCCGCAGCCCTACAAAATGATTGCCATCTTGGGCTCTCTGCCGTTTTGGGCGGTCGGCTTTGTGGCCTTTGTGCGCCAGTATGACCAGCCCACCCCTGCGCAGCAGCAAGTGATTTTGGAAACTGCCGCACAACAAAGCTGGGGCGAGTTTTCCCAGCAACTCGAGCGTGCATGGCAGATTGAGGGCTATACCGTGCAGCGCAGCCAAGATCCTGCGGTCGATTTTGTCTTACAGCGCAACGGCAAGACCACTCTGGTGGCTGCCAAGCGCTGGAAAGCTGCCGCCCACGGCGTAGAGCCCCTGCGCGCGCTGCACCAGGCCATGCAGGCCCAGCAAGCCCAGGAATGCGCCTATGTCTGCATTGCCCCCCTGCAAGACAGCGCACAGCGCTTTGCCGATACCCAGCAGATTGCAGTGCTGAGCCAGTTGACCCTCGCCACCTTGCTGCAAAAGCCCATGATGCAGCAGCCGTAACCAAAGAAAAATAAAACGATAGCGCATAGCGCTCTACGACAAAGGGTTTGCACATTAATTCATGTGCAAACCCTTTTTTAATGCGCGCAAGCTGCTCGCCTTTTACAAATATTGTTTCAATGTGTTACTTAAAATAGCGCCCACTCACGATGTAGGGGCTGCTTTGCCACTGCGTCAAGCACTCCCCCTTTCACGCGCCAGCCCATGTCTATCTGTATGCAATTGCGTTCTCTCAAGCTGCGCCTGCTGCTGCCTTACGCTACCTTGATTTTGCTGCTGACCTGTGCAATTGGCAGCTTGACCTATTGGGCAGGCGCACGCACGGTGACGGGCTTGTCCGACCAGTTGCTCAAGGAGATGGCATCACGCATGCACCAGAGCATTGAGCACCATGTCAGCGGCTCCGCAGCTGTGCTGGAAGCCGCATTTCCCACCGGCATGGCCGCGGGCGCAGATATCCGCCATGACTGGAAAGCGTTGCGCGCCCGCCTGTGGGCCGCCACCACACTGGCCCCCCGCACGAATGACTATGTCTACTACGGCAATATTGCGGGGCAAGGCGTTGGCCTCAAGCGCCACCCCGACGGCACAGCCGAGCTGCGTGTACGCACCGATGCCAACCAGCACCGCCGCTACTACCGCCTGGACCGCATTGACGGCCCAGCGCACTACCTGCGTACCGAGGCAGCCATGTTCGACCCACGCCAACGCCCGTGGTTTCAGCTGGCATCCCGTGTCGACCAGCATATGTGGACTTCGGTGTACATCGATTTCGGCATCAAAGACCTGGTGCTCACCCGAGCCCGGCGCGTGCTCAATGCCCAAGGGCAATTCGAAGGCGTGGTAGCCACCGATGTCTCACTGTGCGCCTTGAACGATGTGGTCAACGATCTGGGCCGCAGCATCCACGGACTGGCTTTTGTGGTGGAACCCGATGGGGAACTGGTCGCCGTCTCGGGCATGGACAACGTGCGCTTTGCCGATGGCGGCCGCATCGAACGTTTGACCGCCACCACCAGCGGTAACCCCTTGGTGCACAGCATTTATTTGCAAGTGCGCAGCCATTTCAACGCAACAGTTGCCCGCAGTGGCCCCGACACGGAATCAGTGTCCGAAGTCCACAACCTGCAGCTCCAAGACCAAGATGGTGAGCCACTGCACGTAGCCTTTGTGCGCGTGACCGACCACGCAGGCCTGGACTGGATTGCAGCGGTCGCCGTGCCCCGCGCCACCATCTTGGCCGACGTCTCGCGCCTTGTAGAGCTGGTGATGGTGGCCGGTGCGCTGAGCCTGTTGCTGGCTTTGCTGGTCGGCATGCGCCTGTTTGGCCGTGTGGCCGATGACGTGCGCAGCCTCTCGAACGCCGTCCAACGTGTAGGCCGGGGCGAAATCAGCAGCTCCTTTGAAACCACGCGCCAAGACGAAGTGGGTGAGCTGGCGCGCAACTTCAGCCATATGCGCCATGAGCTGTTTACCGACCGCGTCACAGGCATCTCCAACCGCAGCGCCTTGCAGCATGTGCTCAGCAACATGGTCAGCAAGCCTGTGCACGGTGCGCCCCAACCCTTTGCCGTGTTGTTCATTGATCTGAAACTGTTCAAGCAGCTCAATGACCGCTGGGGCCACGACAACGGTGATCTGGCGCTGGCAGAAGTGGCACAACGCCTGCGCCATCAAATCCGCACCGATGACCACGTGGCCCGCCTGGGCGGCGATGAATTCGTGATGGTGCTGCGCGGCATTGGCCACCGTGAAACGGCGCAAGCCATCAGCGCCAAGATGGTGGACATCATCAGCGCCCCGCTCACCACGCTGCAAGGCATTCCTGCGGGCGAAACCGTGCAACTGGGCGCCAGCATTGGCATTGCCCTGTTCCCGCACGACGCACATGACGTACACAGCCTGCTCCAGCACGCCGATCAGCGCATGTATGCCCAAAAGGCCAACAACCCCTTATCAGCAAAGCGCTAACAGCTCATAAAAAGCAAGCAAAAAAGCAGCCAGCACGGGTACACGCCCGCATTTGCTGCGCTGCGCGGCCAGCGCCTTAAAATTGTGGGTTGCTTTTGCCAGCCTACGAGAAGACCTATGTCCCAACGCAAACTATTCGTTACCACCGCCCTGCCGTACGCCAACGGCAACTTCCACATCGGCCACATCATGGAATACATCCAGGCCGACACCTGGGTGCGTGCGCAGCGAATGCAGGGCAATCAGGTGAACTTCGTGGGCGCGGACGACGCCCACGGCGCGCCCATCATGATTGCCGCCGAAAAGGCCGGCAAGACGCCCCAGCAGTTTGTGGCGGACATCGCTGCTGGCCGCAAGCCCTACCTCGACGGCTTCCACATTGCTTTTGACAACTGGAGCAACACCGACAGCCCCGAGAACCACACGCTGTCCCAGCAAATCTATCTGGACTTGAAGGCCGCTGGTTTCATCGAAACCCGCACCATCGAGCAGTTCTTCGACCCCGAGAAGAACATGTTCCTGCCCGACCGCTTCATCAAGGGCGAGTGCCCACGCTGCCACGCCAAGGACCAGTACGGCGACAACTGCGAGGTCTGCAGCTCGGTCTACGCCCCCACCGACCTGATCAATCCATTTTCCGCGTTGTCCGGTGCCACCCCGGTGCTGAAAAGCTCGGAGCACTTTTTCTTCAAGCTGTCGGACCCACGCGCCGTGGAGTTTTTGACCGAGTGGACGCAAAACGGCAAGCACGTGCAACCCGAAGTGGCCGCCAAGATCAAGGAATGGTTTGGCGTGCGCACCAACCCCGATGGCTCGACCAGCGAAGGCCTGGACGACTGGGACATCAGCCGCGACGCGCCCTACTTCGGCATCGAGATTCCCGATGCACCGGGCAAGTACTTCTATGTCTGGCTGGATGCGCCCGTGGGCTACCTGGCTTCGCTCAAGGAACTGCTCAACCGCCGCGGCGAGGATTACGACGCCTACATGGCCGACCCCGATCTGGAGCAGTACCACTTCATCGGCAAAGACATCATCACCTTCCACACGTTGTTCTGGCCTGCGATGCTGAAGTTCAGCGGCCGCAAGACGCCCACCAAGATCTGCGTGCACGGCTTCATGACCGTGAACAACGGCGAGAAGATGAGCAAGAGCCGCGGCACCGGCCTGGACCCGCTGAAGTACCTGGCCCTGAAGATGAACCCCGAGTGGCTGCGCTACTACCTGGGTGCCAAGCTCAACGGCAAGAACGAAGACATCGACTTCAACCCCGAAGACTTCATGCTGCGCGTGAATGCCGACCTGATCGGCAAGTACGTGAACATTGCCAGCCGCGCGGCAGGCTTTATTGCCAAGCGTTTTGACGGGAAGCTGGGCCAGGTCTCTGAAGACGGCCAAGCCCTGCTGGCCGCGCTGCGCGACGCCAAGGACGGCATCGTGGCGGCCTACGAAGCCCGCGATACCGCCCGCGCCGCGCGCGACATCATGGCGCTGTGCGACAAGGTCAACAGCTATGTGGACGCCAACAAGCCTTGGGAGCTGGCCAAGCAAGAAGGCATGGACACGCGCCTGCAGGACGTGTGCTCCACCTGCATCGAGGCCTTCCGCCTGCTGACGATTTACCTCAAGCCCATGCTGCCCGCTGTGGCCGTCCAGGTCGAAGCCTTCCTGAACGTGCAGCCCCTGCAGTTTGCCGACGCCGACCGCCTGCTGGGCGCTGGCCACGGCATTGGCAAGTACGAACACCTGATGCAGCGTGTGGTGGTGGAGCAGCTGGACGCCCTGTTCGAGCCGCCTGCCGCCCCCGTGGTCGAGTCCGTGAAGCCCGGTGGCGAAGAGATTGCGCCCACCATCACCATCGACGACTTTGCCAAGATCGACCTGCGCATTGCAAAAATCGTCGAATGCAAGGCGGTTGAAGGCTCGACCAAGCTGCTGCAGCTGACGCTGGACGCCGGCGAAGGCAAGATGCGCAACGTATTCAGCGGCATCGCCAGCATGTACCAGCCTGAACAGTTGCAGGGCAAGCTCACGGTGCTGGTGGCCAACCTGGCACCGCGCAAGATGAAGTTCGGCATCAGCGAAGGCATGGTGCTGGCCGCCAGCCACGCCGATGAAAAGGCCCACCCCGGCATCTATGTGCTGGAGCCCTTCCCCGGCGCCACGCCCGGCATGCGCATCGGCTGATCCTTCGCATGTTCGCTTGGCACCGCCCCTTGCGCCTGCTGGTTGCAGGGGCTGTTGCATGCTGCTTGCTCTCCGGCTGCATCACCTACACCGTGGTCAGTGCGACCGCATCTGTGGCCAGTTTGGCGGTCGATGCGGCCGTCGGCACGGTCAAAATCGTCGGTAAAGGGGTGGGCAAAGCCGCCGACGCTTTGCTGGAAGATGAACAAGAGGCTGCGGACGCCAACCCTTCATCGGAATGACCTCGAAGTCAACGATGCCTCACCTCGCCTGACGCGATCTCCATCAGCTTGCCAGCGCATCGCCGCTTGCAAGCTTTTTTTATGGCCTAGCCTTTTCCCATCAAGCGCTTACAGCTATTGTTTTTCCCCATGCACTGCAATCGCCATTGATAAAGAAGCACCGCTTTGCACCCCTCGCGCGCAGATAGACGGCGCTTATATGCAGGGTGCAGATGCTTCTAACCAATGGTTGCAACTGCCTCCCTAGAATTCGTCCCTCTGACCGCTGCGCTGGCACGTGACTGCCGCCAGAACACAGCGCCCCACGTTGACACGCCGGAGCGCGGCACCGCCGCAAGACCGGCACGCGATCGATAGGAGACCGCATGCCTTTGTCACCCGTACACACCCTGCGCCCCGCCTTGTGGCTGGCTGCAGCTTTGCTGGCCCCTGCGGCCATGGCTCAGACCACCGCAACCGCAGCAGTCGCAGCCACTGCTGCTGCATCGACCGCAGGCCCCTCGGTACAAGATATTTCCCTGATTGCGGGCACCTGTGCCAATTGCCACGGGCCAGACGGCCGCAGCACCGGCGGCATTCCCAGCCTGCGTGGTGTGCATGAGCGCCACCTGCTGCAACGCCTGCAAGCCTTCAAAGCCGGCACAGCCACCGATGCCACCGTCATGACGCGCCTGATGAAAGGCTATGACGATGCCCAGATTCAAGCCCTCGCCCAGTGGTTCAGCAAGGAGGCCAACTAATGTCTTTCAATCGCCGTACTGTTTTAGGGAGCGCTGTTGCCAGTGCTGCCACGTTGGCTCTGCCCTCCATTGTGCGCGCCCAAGCGGGCTCTGCCCATGTCGTCGTCGTCGGTGGCGGCTTTGGCGGCGCCACAGCTGCGCGCTATCTCAAAGCCCGTGCGCCCCAGGTGCGCGTGACGCTGATCGAGCCCGCACAGACCTTCTACACTTGCCCGTTTTCCAACCTGTATCTGGCGGGCCTGCGCACCTGGGACAGCATTGCTCACGGCTATGACGGCCTGCGCAAAGCAGGGGTCGAAGTGATTCACGCCCGTGCCGACAATGTCGACACTGCGGGCAAGCGGGTGTTTTTGTCCAACGGCAAGCTGCTGCACTACGACAAGCTGGTGCTCTCGCCCGGCATTGACATGCGCTGGAATGCGCTGGAAGGTTATGACGAAGCCGCTGCCGAGCTGGCGCCCCACGCCTGGAAGGCCGGCGCGCAAACGCAGCTTTTAAAGAAACAGCTGGACGCCATGCCTGACGGCGGCAAGTTTGTGATGGTGATTCCGGCCAACCCTTTCCGCTGCCCGCCCGGCCCCTACGAGCGCGCCGCCATGGTGGCGCACTACTTCAAGCAGCACAAACCCAAAAGCAAGATTTTGCTGCTGGACAACAAGGACGCTTTCTCCAAGCAAGGCCTGTTCCTGTCGGGCTACAAGGCGCTGTATGGCGACATGATCGAGTGGGTCAAGCAATCCGACGACGGCCAGGTGGTGCGCGTCGATGCCAAGAACCTGGAAGTAGAAACTGCTTTCGGCACCAAGCACAAGGCCGATGTGCTGAACGTTATCCCACCGCAAAAGGCCGGCTTCATCGCCGAGCGCGCCGGGGTGACCGACGCCAGCGGCTGGGTGCCCATCAAAGCCGAGAGCTTTGCATCGCAACAGGTCAAAGACGTGTATGTGCTGGGCGATGCCACCCAAGCTGCGCCCATGCCCAAATCCGGCTTTGCCGCCAACACCCAGGGCAAGGTGGCTGCAGCAGCGATTGCTGCAGAGTTGCTGGGCCAGCCGATTGCCACCGGCGCTTTTGCCAACACTTGCTACAGCCTGATCGGCACGGACTACGGCATCTCGGTGGCGGGCGTGTACCGCAGCGAAGCCGGCAAGTTGATTGAGGTGCCCGGCTCCGGCGGTGTCAGCCCTGCCAACGCCGATGCAGGATTCCGCAAGGCCGAAGCCGATTACGGCGCGGCTTGGTACAAGGCCATCAGCGCGGATATCTGGGATAGATAACGAAGTTCATCCCCCTGAGGCGCTAACGCGCCTTCCCCCTCGCAACTTTCCGTTGCGGGAAGGGGGTACCGCCATCGCTGCGGGGCGGCCCTTGCTCGGCGGTTCTGGCGAAAGGGGGCTGCTTAAACATCTGCTGTTGCGCTGAGTTTGCCAACAGTCAACTTTGCCTCGCAACTTTTCAGGTGCGAGGCTTTTGCATCTGTGCAGCCGTGGTTTAGCATGCGCCCTGCTTGAGGATTGATATGTTGTTGTGGTCTACATTTTTTCTGGGTGTGGTGTTTGGCGTGTTTGCACGCTGGGGGCGTTTTTGTTTGCTGCGCGGCCTGCGCCAAGCCACGGGCCTGGATAGCAGCGAAGGGCGTGGCAACGCACCAGCGCTGCAGGCCTTTGCACTGGCGCTGGCCGTAGCCTTGCTGGCATCGCAGGGACTGCAATGGATGGGTGTGGTCGATCTGACGCAGGCCCAGATCGTGCGGCCCAACTTCTCTGCACTCGGCGTATTCATCGGCGGCGCTGTCTTCGCGCTGGGCATGGTGTTGGCCAATGCCTGCGGCGCGCGCTCACTGGTGCTGCTGGCAGGCGGCAACCTGCGCGCGCTGGTCACGGTGGTGTTTTTGGCGCTGGGTGCGCAGGCCAGCTCCACCGGCGTGCTGGTGCCGCTGCGTCAATGGTTCCAAGGGATTGCGCCCTCTGCGCTGGAGCACAGCACGCTCACCCAGCAATTACAATCAAATAGCCTCTCCGCCCTTACCATCTATGCGTTGACAGCTATCATTCCTGCACTTCTCTTGGTGATTTACGCCCTGTGGCGCCCTGCGCTGCGCCGCAGCCCGGCGCAGTGGCTCTCAGCCCTGGTGATTGGCGCCTTGGTGGCCGTGGGCTGGTGGATCAGCGCCCATATCGGGGTGGATGCGTTTGACCCCGCCAAGCTCACCTCGCTGAGCTTTATCTCGCCGATTGCTGAAACGCTGCTGTACGTGCAAGTCGCCGTGGGCCGGGAATTTGACGCCGCCAGCGCCTTGGTGCTGGGTGTGCTGGCCGGTGCTTGCGTGACGGCACTGGTCACAGGCACTGCACGCTGGGAGGGCTTTGACAGCCCCGCACATTTGGCCAAAAGCGCCATCGGCGGCTGGCTCATGGGCTGTGGCGGTTTGCTGGCCGCTGGCTGCTCCATCGGTCAGGGGCTCAGCGGTATGAGCACCATGGCCTGGGCAACATTTCCGGCCGTGGCAGGCATCGTGCTGACCACCGGGATCACCCTGCAGATCGTCGCCACGCGCCGTTCAATATGACAAAGCGGATGTTAACCCCTGCTCACTGAGCGCTATGCGTCCACCCTGAATGCAGCGCCTTCCCCTAGAATCGCTCGCATAGACAGCTCTGCTTGTGCCGCGTGTCGGCTAAGAGGGATTACCCCCCATCCTTGCCTGTGCCACCCCTGCTTCGTGCAGGAGCAACACATTCAACGCCCAAGCCTGCTTAGGAACCCGTTGATTTGCACAGGATGTGGCTTCTGCCACGCCAGGAGCCTGAACAATGCCCCCCCAACCCACCGATGTTTGCTTTGCACTGCAGCGCCCCGCGCGGCTGCGGCAGGGCAAGCGCTGTGCGTGCGGTCGGCATGGCCTGCCCCTTTCCCTTTGCTTCAAGTGCCAGCGCAAGCCCCGCGCTGGCCCCAGCACGCAAGGTCTGTCGATTGGAAACACCTATTTCCCACTCTGAGGAGCCACTATGACCATGCAACGTCGCCGTTTTTTAATGACCCCGCCCGCCATGGCATTGGGCGCAGCCGCTGCGGCAGCCCCGATTGCCACGCTGGCAGCCCCCACCATCATGACGCCCCAATCGCGCATCCTGCCCCGCACGGGCAAGGGCCCGCGCATTGTGATTTGCGGCGGTGGCTGGGGCGGAATGACCGCTGCGCGCTATCTGCGCGAGCTGATCCCGAACTCGGACGTGGTGCTGCTAGAGCGCAACCCCACCTTCTGGTCGGGCCCCATGAGCAACAAGTGGCTGATCGACATCGTGAACACCGATTTCATCAACCGCGACATGCTGCACCCCGCCAACAAGTACGGCTACCACCTGCTGCAAACCGAAGTGACCGGTTTTGAGCGCGACAAAAAGCTGGTGCGCACGGCCCACGGCCTGATCGAGTACGACTACCTGATTCTGTCCGGCGGTATCCGCAACGACTACGAAGCCTGGTTTGGCAACGACCAAAAGGCCATCGACTACACCCGCAAACACTTCCCCAACGCCTACATCCCCAACCAGGAGATGGTGGCGCTGAAGAACAAGGTGAAAAACTTCAAGGGCGGCACCATCGTGATGACGCTGCCCCCACCACCGCACCGCTGCCCCCCCTCGCCCTACGAGCGCGCTTGCCTGATTGCCTGGCACATCAAGGCCAACAAGATTCCCGGCAAGATTTTGATTCTGGACCCCAAGCCCAAGATCGCGCCCATCGGCGTGGGCTACAAACAGGCGTTTGAAGAGCTGTACCCGGACATCATCACCCACGTACCCAACGCCCGTGTGCAGGAAGTGGACCCCTTCAACAAGAAGATCAAGACCGCCGCCGGTGAATTCAAGTTTGATGACGCCATCTTGATGCCCCCCCACCAAGCTGCTGAAATGGTGTGGTGGGCTGATCTGATTGGCAAAGACCCACAAACCGGCAAGCCCACAGGCTGGGCCGATATGGACACCCGCTACTTCACCGCCAAGACCGACGACAGCGTCTACTTTGTGGGTGATTTGATGGGTGCCATCTCGCCCCAGTTTGGCCACTACCCCAAGAGCGCCCACGTGGCCAACTACATTGGCAAGATCGTCGCCAAGAACATCTCGCAGCGCGTGGCAGGCAAGGAAGTGACGCCGCTGCTGCCCGACAACCTGTGCTACATGATGGTCAACGGCGATCCGCAGGAAGAAATATCGGTGAAATTTGAGTACGAGATTGACGCCGCTTCGGGCAATGTGCACCAGACGCAAATCGATATGGACGTGCGCACCGCCGATTTGGTCAAGGAAGACTTCGCGTGGATCAATGGTAAGTTCAGCGACTTCCTGGGCATCTAACCCGGTCTGACGGAATCGCCGCACGCTGCCCCCGCTCTTGCCTGCTGCAAGAAAAGGGGCAACTTTGCATGTATACGCACCGGCGAGCACGCTCTGCCGCCCACACGCTCTGCTATGAAAACCGCAACTTCTCCGACCCTGACCCGCCGCCGCCTGGTGGCTGGCGCAGCCGCTGCTGGCGCCACGCTGGCCCTGCCCGGCATGGCCGCAGCACAAAACGCTGCACCCACGCCGCTGGTTGGCCCGTTGGCCCCCAACCCCGTGGAATTCAAGAAAACCATGGCGCAATTCATTGGCAGCGCCAAGCCACAGGCCGAGGGCTTGCAGCTGGACATTCCCGTGCTGGCCGACAACCCCAGCGCCGTTCCCGTAAAAGCCAAAGTCACCCTGCCCATCACCGAGCAAGACTGGTGTGAAGAGCTGATGATCGTGGCCGAACTCAACCCCATCCCCTTGGCCTGCCGCATGCAATTCACGGCCGAAACCGGTGCCGCGGAAGCTGCTGTGCGCATCCGCCTGAGCCAGTCACAGGCCGTGCATGTGCTCGCTCGGATGAAAAGCGGCGTTGTGCTGCAAGGCAAGCAAAACGTGACCGTGGCCGCCAGTGGCTGCGGCATGTAACAGGCAGGAGACACCATGAGCATGAACAAGCCCCCGCGCGTCTGGGTCAGCAATGAAAAGCCCAAAGCCGGCGACATTCTGCGCGTGCGCGCGCAGATGGAACACGTGATGGAAACCGGCCTGCGCAATGACCCAGCCACCGGCAAACCTCGCCCGCGCCACATCATGAATCACTTTGAAGCCAAGCTGGGCGGCAAGCTGATCTTCACGTGGGATCCCGGCACCTCGATTGCCCAAAACCCCTATATCGAATTCACCTTCAAAGCCCGCCGCAGCGGTGAGCTGACCATGCTGTGGAAGGACGATCAGGGCCAGACACTCACCGCCAGCAAAACCATTACCGTGGGCTGAGCGCACAGCAGTCACCCAACAAAAGCCCCGCTGCTTGCAGAGCCAGCGGGGCTTTTGCTTTTTGGCTGCACCAGGGTCTAGGCCTGTGCAGCGCTGGGCTCTACGGTGGTATCTGTGTGGATTGCCTGCGCACCATACACCACCACCTTGTTGCGCCCCGTTGCCTTGGCTTGGTAGAGCGCCTCATCCGTGTGCTGCAGCAGGGTTTGCACATCCTGCCCATGCGCAGGAAAACTGGCCAAGCCGCAGGACAAGGTCACGTGCAGCGTCTGCTGCTCCAGCCTTCTTGGCAGATGGGCAAAAGCCTCACACAGTTGCTGCGCACGGTCTTGAGCGACCTCTAAGGCCGTATCCGGGAAGAGCACCAAAAACTCATCTCCGCCATAGCGGAACACCATATCTTGCGAGCGGTTGTACTGCATCAAGTGGTGCGACAGCGCCAGCAGCAGATGGTCTCCGGCTGCGTGGCCATAGGTGTCATTGACCTCTTTGAATCGGTCCATGTCCAGCAGCATGACCGCCAGGGAAGTCCCCCGGGCTGCACATTGCTGCATCAATTGCGGTAGCTTTTGATCCAGCATGCGGCGATTGAAAAGCCCTGTGAGCGGATCGCGCGTTGCTTGCTCTGCCAGCAAATCTTTGAGCGCCTGAATTTCTGACAATTGCTGGCGCGTTTGGGCGCGCTGCTGGTAGAGCTTGGAGGCGCGTAAAAAAGCGTCTTGCGCAAATACGGTCAAGAACAGCATCAAGGTGAACATGCACAAGCCAGTGGCCCACATGCCGGTGTCGGGCTGAAAAGACAAGGGCTGCACACAGGCCACAGCAATCACCCCCAGGCCCATCGCCACAAGTGCGCTGGCCCAGCCCTTCCAACTGGCAAATGCAATCAAGTTAACGCTAGTGGCGATAAACATGGCAAAGCTAATCCACAGCGGAAAGCCCAGGCCTGCCGCCCAGGCCCCGAAGCCAAAGCCATCCAGCAGCATGTTGCGCACCTCCGCCCGGCGCGGGTTGGCAGCAAGGCAACCATGCACATATTGCAGCTGGGGGCCAATAAAAAATTGCAGTACCAGCAGCGCCCATGCCAAATCCGAGGCATGCATGGCGTGCAGATGAAAACCTACTGTCAGCCCCAAAAGCGCAAAACAGATGGAACGATTCTTCCAATTCATGCGCACGGCCCAATGCGCATGAGCGGGTTTAAAGTTATGAATCGAAACCATGCAATGACTTAAAAAAGGATAGGGAATCAGCGATAGGCGGGCGCGAAGTGAATTGCCAGACTGGCCAGACAGCAACAGCGGATACATCGGTAAAAGTGCTTTGGGATTCTGCGGTGCGACCCGATGCGAGTCACACGCGGGTAAACCCTAATCAATCGAAATTAAAGGCAAATCAACGGCAGGTGACTTGGCACAACTCGACCGTCCTCACGCCTGCTTCGCAGCCCTCCACGCCTGCGGATTTTTAAGAAGAAAATATGCTCAAAGCGCTTATAGATAAAGCACAAGTAGCTATCTAAATTCACTGTGCTTACCCGTCTCCCACATCTGCCGGGCGATAGGTGCCCGCCTTCTGCGGTAACGTCAATCTTGCCGCTCATCTGGGCACACAGTTTTTGCCACGGCAAGACTACGGGCCGTCAGAGCACTTACAGCCCCAGCGCACGACCCAAGACTTCATACGGATGGAAGCGGCATGCTTTGCGTCAGCGCCATGCCAAAGGCCACTGGCCGCTAACCCGGCATAACAAAGAAAGGGCTCGGCACCGCCAGTGCAGATTCCCCAACCAAGGCGCCAGCGCATCCCGGGCCAATCTATGGGAGCTTCTATACATGCGCCCCTAGCAGGCCCAACAAAAAGCCCCGCAGGCTTTTCAACCTGCAGGGCTTTGTGCTTTATGCATTCAATAAGCCGCTATCGCTGATGCAGTAAACGCTAGCAGCTATCAAATTATTTTCCGTGATAGCGCCCGGGGCGATGGCTGACAGCCAAGAAAATGCCCATCACCACCGCTGCCAAGATGGACCACAGCACCCGCTCCAAGGGCACTACCCACAGCGCCAGTGCCACCACCGCGCAGTCAATCGCCATCTGCACCTTGCCTGCGGGGATGCCCCATTTGTCTTGCACATACAGCGAGACAATCGTTGCGCCCCCCAGGCTGGACTTGTGCCGCGCCAAAAACAGCACGCCGGTGCCCATCAGCAAGCCACCGGCAATGGCGGCAAAAGCCGGGTGCAAATAATCGATGTGAATCAGGCGCGGGCCCAACTCCGTAATCAACGAAAGCAGGGCCACCGAGACAAACGTCTTGACCGTGAACTCTTTGCCCACATACTTCCATGCAAACCAGTAAAACGGAATGTTGATCGCAAAGTAAATCGCGCCAAACGACCAGCCCGTGGCGTAGTGCAGCACAAAGGCCAAGCCCGCCGTGCTGCCCGTGAGCAAACCTGCCTGCGCATACATCATCATGGTGATGCCCACAAACAGCGAGCCCGAAAACAGCGCTTGCGCGTCTTCATACGGGCCGTGTTTGACTACGGCGACGGGGGCTGGCGCAGCCAGGGAAGAAGCCGCAGACGCGCTGAGCGCGGGCTCCGAGACAGGCGAAGAGGTGGTGGTGCTCATGGCGGATACCGGTTTTTCACACTGCCAGCTTGTGGCCGCAGCGCAAACGTACATGCAAATTGCTAAGCAAGAAGCACACCACCAGAAGTTCTTTCTGGGGGGCGCAATGCCTACAACGCAGCACCGGGTCACGGCGCTGACAGGTTTTTGCTGTAATGCAGCAATTACACCACCGTCCTGCGCCGCTGCTTAGATTTCGCCACGTTTTTTCAACAGGTGCTCAGCGATCACCCTGGGGCAGCTTGATGCGGCTGCCACTTTTTTTCACTGTGCCATTGGCACCAAAGGTCACGGTAAATTCCATCTCCTGATTGGGCGGGTCAATCCAGTTCCAGTCCCAATCCGTTTCTTGCTTGAGCTGGTAGGTCATGCGCTGGGCGGGCTTGCCCAGCATGCGGCGCACCTGCTCCTGCGTCATTCCGGGCTGAATCTGCTCGAACACATGCGGAGTCAGCACCTGGCGCAGCGCCGTCATCACGCCATCGCTGCCGATGGTGATCATGTAGTTACGGTGACCCATGGGCTGGCGAGGGTATTCGAAGGTGCGCGAACCATCGGGCTCGGGCCAAATGGTCTCGGGCTCGCCGAAGGCTTTGCGCACATCAATCTCGGTAGACAGCCCTTCTTCCAGGGTGTCAATTTTTTGCTGGTCACAGCCAAGCAGCGCAAAAACGCTGGTGGCCAGTGCGGCCACCGTGGCTACGACACGGTTCAGTAGGTTCATGGACGGTGTCCCGCTAGAATCGTCGATCTAGAGAGGTTACCAGTCCATGTCTATTTTTGCCCGCCCCCACTACACATCCGATGCCACCGATTTCATCAACCAGATGAAAAAGGACAACCCCCAGCTCGAAGCCCAGCAACTGGCTGGTCGCGCCCTGCTGTGGGACAAACAGGTGAATTACGAAGTGCAAGCCGACTCCGAGCAAGCCCGTGTGGCCCAGCAACCCTACGTGTACCAGTCCAACCACTGATTACGTATTAGCAGTGTTTTTATGGCCCAGCCCTTGATATACAAGCGCTGGGCGCTCTTATTTATTAAGCTGCATGAGCGAAAGCGCTTCTGACAACGCCCAATCCGAGCTGCCTGTTACGGCGGCTTCGGACAGCCCAGACCTGATGCCCACCGTGGTCGATCAGGTGGCACTGGCGCGTCTGTACGGAGAGCCGCTGTTCAAGCTGCCCAACGACCTGTACATCCCCCCGGATGCACTGGAAGTTTTTTTGGAGGCGTTCGAAGGTCCGCTGGACTTGCTGCTGTATTTGATCCGCAAGCAGAACTTCAACATCCTCGACATCCCCATGCTGGCGGTGACCCAGCAGTACCTGCGCTATGTGGACGAGATCCGCAGCCGCAACCTGGAGCTGGCGGCCGAGTACCTGCTGATGGCAGCCATGCTCATCGAGATCAAGTCACGCATGCTGCTGCCGCCCAAGAAGAAAGAGGGCGAGGAAGAGGCCGAAGACCCGCGCGCCGAGCTGGTGCGCCGTCTGCTCGAATACGAGAAGATGAAGCTGGCCGCGCAGCAGATCAACACTCTGCCGCAGTACGGGCGCGATTTCCTCAAGGCCCAGGTGCACATCGAGCAAAGCCTGCAGCCCCGCTTTCCCGATGTGGCGGTGGGCGAGTTGCAAGCCGCCTGGCGCGACATCCTCAAGCGCGCCAAGCTGGTGCAGCACCACCGCATCACGCGCGAAGAGCTGTCGGTGCGCGAGTACATGAGCCAGATCCTCAAGCAGCTGCAAGGCCAGCGCTTTGTGGAGTTTGAACGCATCTTCGACCCCAGCAAGGGCAGCACCGTGCTGGTCGTCACCTTCATTGCCCTGCTGGAGCTGGGCAAGGAAACCCTGATCGAAATCACCCAGGCCGAGGCCTACGCCCCCATCTACGTGCGCCTGGCCTACCGCCCGGCCGCGACAACCGCCAGCGCCCCGCTGGAACTCGAAGAAGAGCTGTACGAGCGCGACTGAGGCGCCCAAAGGCGAAAGGCCAGGTACTGGCCCGCGCAGCGCTCCGTCGGGCATCGCCCCTCCCGCCGCCTCCGCAAGACGGCCCACCGACCCCTTCTACCCGGACACCGTTGCACACTGCGCCGTGCTGCGCGCGGCCACCAGGAACTCCGGCCCGCCCCACGGTTCACCGTGCACTCCTGCACGGGGCATCGCCACACCACCTGGTTGCCGGAAAAACTGGGCCGGCCTGGGCGCCCCCCACCGCACCCTGCTGCTGCGGCGCTGATGGCGCCATTCCCGCCGCCGCCCCGCAAGACCGCCAGGCCTTGTCGGCCTGGTGACGCGCACCCAGCCCCTATCGGTGCCGCGCAGTCACCATCCAAACAGGCTGCATACCTTGCAAGACCTACGCCTTCAGCTATGGTTTTTCAACACCCCGGCACCACACCGCCATTCCCCATAGATTCACTCAACTTTTAAGCACTGTTTTTCAGTGGCTGCAGTTTTTTTCATTTCACAATACAAAATATTTTGGCTTTTTTTGCCAAAAAACCGTAACTACTGCCAATTCATGCCGATAAATGCCGCCTTTCTGCAGCAATTGATGCAACTGCGGCACGTCCACTCCCTGCAATTGAGCGCCAATCGCTGCACGTTGCACACAAAAGCCAAAGCCCGCTGACAAAACCCCTGCAAAACCAGCCAACTTCCTTTATTCAACCGCCAAAATTAACCCAATCCACAGCATCTCCTGCCAAACCCAGCCACCAACTTTTCGCTGCGGACAATCGATTTTTTTGTGCTGACAATGAATGGCATCCCTGCTTGCAGGCTTTTCGAGGAACCATTCCCATGTCCCACCCCAGCGAGACTTGCGCCCCCCCCGTGGCCCAGCCCATGCACTGGCACCAGCCTGCCGCCCCCGTCACCGACAGCGGTCACCAGCGCTGGTCGGTCGAGGCCGTCCAGCAACTGCTGGACCTGCCCTTCATGGAACTGCTGTACCGCGCCCAGACCGTGCACCGCCAGCACTGGCCCGAGGGCGAGATCGAGCTGGCCACGCTGCTGTCGGTGAAGACCGGCGGCTGCCCCGAGAACTGCGGCTACTGCCCGCAGGCGGCCGAGTTCGACACCGGCGTGAAAGCCGAAAAGCTGATGAGCGTGGAGGAAGTCACCCGCGCCGCCAAGGCCGCGCAGGATGCCGGGGCCACCCGTTTTTGCATGGGCGCCGCCTGGCGCGCGCCCAAAGACCGCGACATTGAGAAGATGAACGCGCTGATCGGCGCGGTGAAAGGCCTGGGCCTGCAGACCTGCGCCACGCTGGGCATGCTGCAGCCCCACCAGGCCCAGTCGCTGCGCGAGGCGGGGCTGGATTACTACAACCACAACCTGGACACGGCGCCCGAGTACTACCAGGACGTGGTCAGCACCCGCCAGTACCAGGACCGCCTGGACACCCTGGCCGCCGTGCGCGGCGCAGGCATCAGCGTGTGCTGCGGCGGCATCATCGGCATGGGCGAAGCGCCGGTGCACCGTGCCGGGCTGATCGCGCAGCTGGCCAATCTGAACCCCTACCCCGAGTCTGTGCCCATCAACAGCCTGGTGCGTGTACCCGGCACGCCGCTGGCCGACAGCGAACCGGTGGACCCGCTGGACTTCGTGCGCGTGATTGCCGTGGCCCGCATCACCATGCCCACCGCGCGCGTGCGTCTGTCGGCCGGCCGCCAGCAACTGGGCGAAGCCGTGCAGACGCTGTGCTTCATGGCAGGCGCCAACTCCATCTTCTACGGCGACAAGCTGCTGGTAACGGGCAACCCCAATGTGGAAGCCGACACCACGTTGCTGCGCAAGCTGGGGCTGCAGGGGCTGAAGACCACGACCACGGCGGAATGAAGATCGCTTGAAAAAGAGGAGCTGATTGCGACGGTAGGTAGTGGGTTTGACGCTGATTTGGTTTGCATCCGCCCATGGACTGACGTCCATTCCTCATGCAGGGGCAGAGGCCGGGAGTTCGCCCCGGCGGGCGAGTCGCTTTCTTTTGCTTCGCCAAAAGAAAGTGACCAAAGAAAAGGCGAGCCTGGCAGGCGGCTGTCCGGCGGAACTCGCTACGCGCCTACGTCGCTCTGCTCACACAGCCGCCGGAAATCAGAAGGACATCCTTGTGGTGCGCGACGCTTGCGCGCGCACGGGTGGCGCTGTGCCTCTTTACGTCTGCATGCTTCGTCACAGCGCTGGCTCTTCCCGCAGGCCTGTCGCAGCAGCGCTGCGAGACAGGACTGCCACCCGCCACCTGGCTTGCCGTGGCTGTCTGAGCGCAGCGCCTGCGGCGCGTAGCGAGTTCCACGGCAAAGCGCTCGGCAGAGTCGCCTTTGCTTTACCTCCTTTCATTTGGCGAGACAAATGAAAGGAGGTCACCCGCCGGGGCGAACTCCCGGCATCCGTCGAAAAAGCCCGCAAAGCATCCCCAAAAGTTCAAAGCCATTCAGCCATCCACCCCAATCCCAACCAGCGTCAACCGCTCTACTTTTTACAACCAAGCGGCTCAAGCATGCATCTCGCCACACGTTCAGGAGTTATTGCAATGACCCCCTCTGACCTCGCCACCCGCAGCCTCGCGGCCGTCTGGCACCCCTGCACCCCCATGAAGCGGCACGAGACCGAGCCCCTGCTGGCCGTCGCACGTGCGCAGGGGCCGTGGCTGTATGACACCGCAGGCCACCGCTACCTGGACGCCATCAGTTCCTGGTGGGTCAACCTGTTCGGCCACAGCCACCCACACATCCGTGCCGCGCTGACCGATCAGCTGCAGCAGCTGGACCACGTCATGCTGGCCGGTTGCACCCACGCGGCCGTGGTAGAGCTGTCGGAAAAGCTGGCCGTGCTGACCGGCCTGGGCCATGCCAGCTATGGCAGCGATGGCGCGTCGGCCACCGAAATGGCACTAAAGATGAGCACCCACTACTGGCGCAACGTCGGTCGGCCCGAAAAAAACTGCTTTGTCGGTCTGGCCGGGGGCTACCACGGCGAGACCGTGGGGGCGCTGTCCGTCACCGACGTGCCCATCTTCCGCAGCGCCTATGCGCCCCTGGTGCGCCTGTCCGCCACCGTGCCCAGCCCCGATGCGCGCGCGGCCCCGCCGGGTGAAACTGCGGCCGACGTGGCCCGGCGCGCCGCTGCGGCGCTGGAAGCCTGGCTGCAGGAGCACCACGCCCAGACCGCCGCGCTGATCGTGGAGCCGCTGATCCAGTGCGCCGCCGGCATGGCCATGTACGACGCCATCTACCTGCGCCAGGCCCGTGCGCTGTGCGACCGCTACCAGGTGCACCTGGTGGTCGACGAGATCGCCACCGGTTTTGGCCGCACGGGCAGCCTGTTCGCTCACCAGCAGGCCGGCATCACGCCGGATTTCATCTGCCTGTCCAAGGGCCTGACCGGCGGCACCCTGCCGCTGTCGGCGGTGCTGACCACCGACGCCGTGTACCAGGCCTTCTACGGCACCGAGGCGGCACGGGCCTTTCTGCACTCGCACTCCTACACCGGCAACCCGCTGGCCTGCCGCGCCGCGCTGGCCACGCTGGAGCTGTTCGAGCAACTCGACACCCTGCAGGCCAACCGCGCGCTGGCGGCGCAGCTGACCACCGCCTTCGCCCCGCTCAACGCCCACCCGCGCGTGCGCCACGCCCGCCAGATGGGCATGGTCTGGGCCTGGGATGTGGAGACGGCGCTGCCCGACTTTACCCAGCGCTACCACGCCGCCGCGCGCGCCCGTGGGCTGCTGCTGCGGCCCATCGGCCACACGCTGTACTGCATGCCGCCGTATGTGCTGGATGCCGACGAGGTACAGCACCTTGCAACCCAGGCGCTGGCAGCGCTGGAGGACTGCTTGCTGCAAGAAGCAGAGCTGTCAGCGTAGGTGCATCAAGCGCTAGAGGCCTAAAAGATGCATAAGCAGCGTGTTTTCTTTCATGGACAAGTGGGTCTATCCAAGCGCGGAGGCCGGGATTTCGCCCCGGCGGGCGAGCTCCTTTCTGGTGGCGCCCAGAAAGGAACCAAAGATGCGCTCGGCAATTCCTGCCGTGGAACTCGCTGCGCGCTGGTGCGCTGCGCTCAAACAGCCACGGCAAGTCAGGCCATCGATGGCAGACCTGTCTCGCAGCAAAGCTGCGGCAGGCCTGCGGGAAAAGCCAGCGCTGTGACGAAGCATGCAGACGTAAAGAGGCACAGCGCCACCCGTGCGCGCGCAAGCGTCGCGCACCGCAATGATGTCCTTCTGATTTCCGGCGGCTGTGTGAGCGTAGCGCCACAGGCGCGCAGCGAGTTCCGCCGGACAACCGTCGGCAGACGCGCTTCTTTGGTGACTTTCTTGTCGCGGACAAGAAAGTCACTCGGCCGCAGGGACGAACTCCCGGCCCCTGCCGTCAAATCAACCACACCCCACCTAAAAAATCACTGATCAGGAGCCCCCAACCATGATTGCCTGCTTTGTCACCGGCACCGACACCGGCGTCGGCAAGACCCTGTCCAGCTGCGCCCTGCTGCACGCCCTGGCGCGGCACCACCGCCGAGTGGTGGGCATGAAGCCGGTGGCGTCCGGCGCCGAGCCGGATGGCCAGGGCGGCTGGGCCAATGAGGACAGCCTGGCGCTGCGCGCGGCCTCCACCCTAGTGGTGCCGCCGCAGCTGGACAACCCGGTGCTGCTGCCCGACCCAGTCTCGCCCCACATCGCCGCCGAACGCGCGGGTGTCACCGTGCAGCTGGCGCCCATCTTGCAGGCCTACCAGCAACTGGCGGCCCAGGCCGATGCCGTGGTGGTGGAAGGCGCAGGCGGCTGGCAGGTGCCGCTGTCCCCCCACCTGCGCATCGCCGATCTGGCCGTGGCGCTGCAGTTGCCGGTGGTGCTGGTGGTCGGCCTGCGGCTGGGCTGCATCAACCACGCCCTGCTGACGGCCGATGCCATCCGCGCCAGCGGGCTGCCGCTGGCGGGCTGGATCGCCAGCCGCGTCGATCCGCAGATGCGCGAACCCGAAGCCAACCTGGCCTACCTGCGCCAGCACCTGGGTGCACCGCTGCTGGCCGACCTTCCCTGGCAAGCGCAGCCCGATGCGCTCTCCGTCCCCGTCCAACTGCCCCCGGCGTGGCAATGACTCCTCCTTCCCAGCCATGAACACCCTCTCCCCCACCTCCTGGCTGCAGGCCCTGCCCCGGCAGCTGGCGGCGCTGGATGCCCAGCAACTGCGCCGCACCCGCCGCACCGTGGCGCCGCAGCAGGGTGCACACATCACCGTCAACGGCCAGCCCATGCTGCAGTTCTGCAGCAACGACTACCTAGGCCTGGCCCGGCACCCGGTGCTGATCGAGGCCGCACGCGACGCGGCGCTGCACTTTGGCGTCGGCTCGGGCGGCTCGCCCATGGTCAGCGGCCACAGCACGGCGAATGCGGCGCTGGAGCAGGATCTGGCGCAGTTCCTGCAACTGCCACGCGCGTTGTACTTCTATGCCGGTTTTGCCACCAATGCCAGCGTCATCCCGGCCCTGGTCGGTGCGGGCGATGGCATTTTTTCGGACACGCTGAACCACGCCAGCCTGATCGACGGCTGCCGCCTGTCGCGCGCCAGCATCCAGCGTTACCCGCATGGCGACCTGGCCGCCCTGGAGGCGCTGCTGGCGGCCAGCCCCTGCGCACGCAAGCTGGTGGTCAGCGATGCCGTGTTCAGCATGGATGGCGATGTGGCCGACATCCCCGGCCTGCTGGCCCTGTGCGAACGCCATGACGCCCTGCTGATGCTGGACGACGCGCACGGCCTGGGCATCCGCGGCCCGCAGGGCCGGGGCAGTCTGGCCGCCGCCGGTCTGACGGGCGCCCACGCCAGCCCGCGCGTGCTGTACATGGCTACGCTGAGCAAGGCCGCTGGTGCGGCCGGCGGACTGGTGGCCGGCAGCGAAGACCTGATCGAATGGCTGCTGCAGACCACGCGCAGCTACACCTTCGCCACGGCCGCGCCGGCCCTGCTGGCGCGCGCGCTGCAGGCCAGCCTGCGGGTCATCGAAGACGGTGATGCCCTGCGTGCGCAGCTGCAGGCCCGCATCCAGCAGCTGCGCACGGGGCTGCAGCCGCTGCTGGCGCGCACCGGCTGGCGCCTGCTGCCCTCGGACACGCCCATCCAGGCGCTGGTCATCGGCGACAACGGTGCCGCCCTGGCGCTGATGGAGGGCCTGCGCCAGCGCGGCCTGTGGGTGCCCGCCATCCGCCCGCCCACCGTGCCGACGGGCACGGCGCGCCTGCGCATCGCCTTGTCGGCCGCGCACACGGCTGCGGATGTGGCCGCCCTCGTGCATGCCTTGGGGGTGTTGGCCGATTCCATGCCGCCGGTCGAGGCACAATGAGCGCCAAATTTGACACCACAACCAGGAGAACACCATGCCCCACATGACCGTGGAATACACCAACAACCTGCAAGGCATCAACGAAACCACGCTGATGGCTGCACTGACCAACGCCGTCTGCGACCACCCCACCGTGGCCGATGAAGCCGATGTCAAAGCCCGTATTGCCGCGCTGAGCAGCTACCAAATTGGTCGCAACAACGCAGGCCGCGCCTTTGCCCACGTGGAACTGCGCCTGATGGCCGGGCGCACGGCTGAAGTGAAGAAAGAGCTGTCAGACCGCCTGGCTGCAGTGCTGAAAGCAGAGATTCCTGCGCAAGCCGGGCTGCAGGTGCAGTTGAGCGTAGACATTGTGGACATGGACAAGCCCAGCTACTTCAAGGGCAAGCTGTAAGGATGCGCCCAACCTGCCCGGCTGCGCTACTTCGCTCCCGGGCGAGGCGCTCTGAGCACTGAACGTTGAGCGCCACGTGCTCCCGCAAAAAAGGCCATGGTCCAACGACCATGGCCTTTTTGATGCCCTGTGTGCAGGGCTGCCGCCTGTTTCACACGCTACGAATGCACGCCACCGTGGATGTAATGCTCCAGTTGCGCAATGGTGAACTGCTGTGCCGAGATGATTTGCTTGACCAGGTCACCAATCGAGATCAGGCCCACCAGCTGCCCGCCGTCCATCACGGGCAAGTGGCGCAGGCGTTTGGAAGTCATCAGTTGCATGCACGCATCGGTGGTCTGAGAAGGCTCCACAAACAACACGGCATCGGTCATCACATCGCGCACACGGGTCTGGTCAGACGTACGCCCCAGCAGTGCCACTTTGCGTGCGTAGTCACGCTCGGTGAAGATCCCCACAATCGTGTCCCCCTCTTTGACCAGCAGGGCACCAATACCCTTGTCAGCCATCAAGCGCAACGCGCTATACACCGTATCCGATGGGGCGGCAGCATAAACGGCAGGGTCTGCCTTGGATTTGAGAATCTCTGCAACTGTGGTCATAAAACACCTCTCTGCAAAAAACATATGCGTGCTTGCATTTCAGCCTGTCCTTGTGCGCAGTGCAACAGGGCTTTCCACCCATCAGGCTGTCATCCGCCCTCGCCATCGCCATCGCCGCTTTGCGGCGCAGCAACCATCTGGGCCGGCACCCAGCCTCTCAAGCTGTTGATAAACGCCCACTGCTGAATATGGGGAATATCCGCCACGCGGATCACCCCCTCCACCAGGCGGCCTTCAGCCAGCGCCACCTGACGGCCCACGCCGTTGAGCAAACCGCAGTGCAGCGCAGGCGTCACCCATTGCCCATCGATCCACGCCGCCACATTGCCGCGCGTGCCCTCGGTGATTTCGCCCGCTTCGTTCCACAACACGGTGTCCAGCAGATGGGGCGGCGGTGCAAAGCGCTCGTAATGCGCACGGCGGCTGGTTTTAAAGCGCACAAACTCGCTGTGTGCCTCTGCCAAAGGGGCAGGCGCCAATTGCAGATACGCCAGTGGCGGCGCAGGGCTGCACACCTCCACCCGGCTGTCGAACAAACCGTTCTTGCCCAAGGCGATACGCACGCGCCACACACCGCTGGGGTGGGTGGCTTGGATGTGCTGCAGGGTGAGCTGCAAAGCCGCGTCGTGGAAGGGGTAGCCAAAATGCTGCGCCGCTGCTTGCAGACGCTGCACATGCCAAGGCAGGTGGCGAAAGTGTCCTGCTTCCAGCGCCAGGGTGGTGATGACTTCAAAGCTCATGCTCACTCTTTCCACAAATGCACGCTTGGCGTGCCATTCTTGCCATTCCCCCTTCGCATGCGCGCTGGCAGTGATGCCGCTGCCAATACCGCAGCGCAGCGTTTGCCTGGCCTCGCCCTGCACCACCACGGTGCGAATCGGCACGTTAAAGGTGGCACGGATGCCGCCTGCGCCGTCCGAATGCACCACCCCCAGCGCCCCGCAGTACCAGCCACGCGGCTCGGCCTCCAGCGCAGCAATGGCCTGCATGGCGGCCCGCTTGGGTGCACCCGTGACAGAGCCACAAGGAAACAAGGCTTTCACCACCTGTAGCAACGAGGTGCCTTGGGGCAAGCGTGCGCGCACATCCGACGTCATCTGCCACACACTGGGCAGGGCCTGCACATCAAACAAGCTGGGCACGTGCACGCTACCCACCTCGGCCATCTGGCCCAAGTCATTGCGCAGCAAATCCACAATCATCACGTTCTCGGCCCGCTCTTTGACCGAGGTTTGCAAATGCTGCGCCTGCGCGGCGTCTTGTGCAGACGTTGCGCCGCGTGCGGCAGTGCCCTTCATCGGCCGGGTCAAAATGTCGCCGCTGCCGGTGGCGGGCTGGTGCCAGTCAAAAAACAGCTCGGGGGAGACCGAGGCCACTTGCTCAGCCCCCATGTCGACATACAGCGCATAACCACCCGGCTGTGCCTGCTGCAAAGCAGCGAACAACGCTGCGCCATCCACCGCCTGAGAGGCATGGCCGTGCAACTGCTGGGTGAAGTTGATTTGGTAATAGTTGCCTTGTGCAATGCCGCTGTGGATGGCCTCGATCACTGTTTCAAACTGCGCATAGTTCAAGCCACTTTCCCAGGCTAGCGGAGGCGTGGCTTGGCATGCACCATCATTTTCAGGAGCGCTATCCAGGGGCCCATCAAACACGGCAAACCACGCCAAAGGCGCTGCGGCAGGCTGGGTAGGCAATGCTGCATTCAACGCACTGGCCGCCTCATAGCGCAAGCCCCCCACGCACCAGGCACCGGTGCGGGCTGCTTGCTCCACTTGCTGCAAAAGGTTTTGCAGCGCCTGCGGCGTGTGTGCTTGCAGGACTGCGCGGGGATGGGAAAAAGCGTGGCGCAGGCGTTCCGTGCCAGCCCGCAGGGGCTGGCTCATATCGACATACGCGGTGGCGGGGACAATGGCTGTCATACAGGTCACCAGCATAGCGAGATGCGCACTAAACCTGGGTTGCTTGCCGCGAAGCACTGCACAAAAGTACGCCACGCACTGCAGCACAACCCGCGCATTTTTCAGCGCCAGACTTGCGCGCCCTCAGGCCCTGCCGAAGGAAGTCGGCAATAATTTGCGCCGGAGGTGTGCACAATGACGGATTCGCTTGCTACTGGATTGGACTTTGAGGACATGTTCAATCTCGCGCCAGTTTCGCTGTGGATGGAAGATTACAGCGAACTCAAACGGCTGTTTGACCAATGGCGTGCCGAAGGCATCACCGATCTCCTGGCCTTCCTGCAAGCCGACACCTCCCGGCTGGCGCGCTGCAGCGCCGCCTTCAAAGTGCTGCGCGTCAACCAGTACACGCTGGAGCTGTTTCAAGCCCCCGACCAGGCCACGCTGCAAAGCCGTTTGGGCGAAGTGTTTCGGGACGCCATGCTCGACAAGCTCATGCCCGAGTTGCTGGCGCTGTGGGATGGGCAGATGCGCTTTGAAAACCGCTCCATCAACTACGACCTGCGGGGCAATCCGCTCAACGTGCAGATCCGGGGTCAGATCTTGCCCGGCTATGAACACTGCTGGAGCCGTGTCCTAGTCTCTTTGGAAGACATCACCGCCGAAGTGCGAAGCACCGAGCAGTTGCAGCGTAGCGAGCACTACGCCCGCGATTTGTTTGAATACTCGCCCGTCTCCCTGTGGGTGGAGGATTTCCGGGAAGTCAAACGCCTGCTCGACGAGGTGCGCAGCCGCGGCATCAGCGATTTCAAGACCTTTTTGAAAGTGCACCCCGAGTTTGTGACGCGCTGCATGCAGGAAATCCGCGTGATCGACGTGAACCAGCAAACCCTCAAGATGTTTGGCGCGCACAGCAAGCATGAGCTGATGCAAAACCTGCGCCAAATTTTTCGTGGCGAGATGTACAACTCGTTTGCCGAGCAGCTGCAAGATTTGTGGGACGGCAAGCTGGTGCAGCAGCGCGAGGTGGTGAACTACGCGCTCTCCGGTGACCTGCTGCACATTCACCTGGAGTTTTCGGTGATGTCCAGCCATGCCAGCGACTGGGGGCTGGTGCTGCTATCGCTGGTGGACATTACCGCCCGCAAAAAAGCCGAGGCGTACCTGGAATACCTAGGCAAGCACGATGTGCTGACCCAGCTGCGCAACCGCGCTTTTTACTCGGAAGAGCTCAACCGCCTGACACGCAAAGGGCCGTGGCCGGTCTCCGTGATTGCCTTGGACATGAATGGCCTCAAGGCCATCAATGACGAGCATGGCCACGCGGCGGGCGACGCCATGCTGCGGCGCATTGGCGAAGTGCTGTCCAAAGCCGTGGATGCGCCCGACTGCGCTGCACGCATCGGCGGGGATGAGTTCATGGTGCTGATGCCCGGCACGGACGAACGCGGTGTTCAGGCCATGCAAGAGCGCATAGCCTCACTGCTGGAGCTGAACAACCAGTTCTACGCCGGCCAGCCCATCCACATGGCCATGGGCTCCACCACCGGCCATGAGGGCACGCCTATCGAAAATGTGGTGCACCGCGCAGACCAGGCCATGTATGCCGAGAAAGTGCGCTTTTACCAGTCACGCACCCACTTTTTCCAGTCTTCCGAGCACGACCGGCGCATACCGCCTTCCAGCGAAGGCTGAGTCGGCAGCCCGTTGCCACCGCAGGGCTTGGCAGCCGCGCTACCCACGCAAAGCCAAGGGCATATGCATGCGACTGGCGGATTGAAAAATTCAAGCAAAATCAGCCTCCAGCGCTTACCAGACAAGCGCTATCAGCTATCAACTTTTACAGCTACCGCTTTGTCTCCACGCCCTTTGTGCCCCACCTGTTTGCGCCCCTTGCAGGCCTGCTGGTGCCACTGCATCCACACCGTAGCCAGTCCGGTGCAACTGCTGGTGCTGCAGCACCCGCTGGAAGTAGGGCACGCCAAAAACACGGCGCGCCTGCTGCACCAATGCGTAGCAGGCAGCCGCCTGGAAGTAGGAGAAGTTTTTGCGGCAGCTGACTTGCAGCAGTGGCTGCATGCTCCCTGGCCCGGTCAAGCAGCAGATGCCCCGGTGCACACCGCCCTGCTCTACCCCGCCACTGCGCCCGATCCACAGCTGCCGCTGCTCGCGCCTCCCGCACTGCCGGGGGCATGGCTTGCGCAGCCGCAGCAGCTGCGCTTGGTCGTGCTGGATGGCACCTGGCGCAAAAGCCGCAAAATGCTCTACCTCAACCCCGCCTTGCAGCAGCTGCCACGCCTTGCGCTGCACGATGTGCCTGCGGGCCGCTATGTGATTCGCAAAGCCCATGCGCCGGGGCAACTCTCGAGTTTTGAAGCCGCAGCGCTGGCACTGGCCCAGCTGCACGGCTGGAGTGACTGCCACCCGGCATGGCGGGCGCTGATGCAAAGTTTCGATCACGCCATGGCCCACCACCAGCAGTTGCAAGCGCAACACCGCGCCAAGGTGCAGCCTCCAGAGGTCTGAGGGCGCCCCTTGGCCACCTAGGGCAAAGGCCTCTGAGCGCGCCTCAGCACTGGTAAGCCCCTACCTTGTCTGCCCCCTGCAAAGGGTGAATCGACAGCCCATCGCAGCGCACATGGACCACGCCCCCCTGGGCAAACTCCAGCTCCATGGTCACCACCCCTTGCAGTTCGCAAGGCAGGGGCAATTTCTGAATGCGCTGGCTGGCGTGCAGCACAAAGCCTTGGCGCAGACGCCCCATGCATGCCGAGGTGTCCAAGGCCTCCCAAGGCTCTGCGTGCTCGGCCGTCAGCACCACCGGGGCCCAGACCGTATCCGCCCGTGGGTCATTCGCATCGCGCAGCCGTGCTGCTGAAAAATGCAGCTGCAAACGGCCATCCTTGCAAGCGCAGCGGGATACTTCAGAATCCGCAAATTCAAAAATCATAGAAAAACCCCTTTCTGTGCCACATGCGCAGCGCCGCGTGACCACTGGGCCACTGCTGCCCACATCTTTTCCATGGCGGGCAGCGGGAACACCGCTCGCCACGTCCAGCAATTCCAAGGTATCACGGGTATTGAGAACGTCGGTGGTCAGCAGTTTGGCCCATCCAACGAAGGCCCACAGCCCGCTTTGCACGGGCACCAAAGGCTGGATCAGGCCTGCGGCGCACGCACCGTGTGCGCGGTTTCCTCCAGCGCCTGCACCAGCCAGTCCACCTCAGGCACTGCGGGTCGGTGCAAGGGCAGCAGCATATGCACTTGAAACGGAATGGAAAAAGCCAGCCGCCGCACCACCAAGCTGCTGCCTGCACAGGCCTGCGCAGTGAGAGGATTGACAATCGCCACACCCAGCCCGTGCTGCACCATGGCACACACCGCCACGGCACTGAGCGTTTCCAGCAGCATCTTGCGCTGCACGCCTGCCTGGGCAAACACCGCATCAATCTGCATACGGTAGCTATCGTCACGCGCCAGACTGATGAACGCTTGCCCCTCAAAGTCTTGCGCACTGAGCACCTGCTTGGCGGCCAGCGGGTGCTGTGCAGGCAGCACCGCCACCTCATCCATGGCGGGCAGGGAACGCATGCGCGTGCCCGGCGGTGGCTCGGCCACTTCGCTCAGGCCCAGGTCAAAGCGCTGGGCAGACATCCACTCTTGCAGGAGCGGGCCGTCTTGCGTGGCCACACTGACCGCCACCTCACCGTGGTTGCGTTGCAAGCGCTCCAAGGCACCGGGCAGCAAAGCGTGGCTCAAGGCGGGCATGCTCAGCACGCTCAAACTGGCATGGTGGGGCTGGCCCAGCGCCATGGCGTGTTCCACCACACGATCCAGCCCGGCCCAGCTGCGTTCCACCTCATCCCACAGCCGCAGGGCACGGGCATTGGGGCGCAAGCGGCCTTGGCTGCGCTCGAACAGCGCATAGCCCAGCAAATGCTCCAGCCGCGCCAGCTCACGACTGACCGTGGGTTGCGAGGTAAACAGCAGCTGCGCTGCACCCGTGGCACTGCCCGCCAGCATCAGGGCACGAAACACTTCAATATGGCGATGGCCAATGCGTTCCGGATTGGGAGAAAGGGGGGGGGGCGGCATGCCCAAAGCATATCCAAAGTGAATAGTACTTTGATAAAGAAGCATTGGACTGCATGCAAAAAAATAGAGAAGATGGCTGCAGTTATCCCCCTCATAGGCCCCCAGCGCTTGCCGGACAAGCGCTAGCAGCTACGGAAATTAAAGTTATGTCTTGCTCTTTCTCGCCCGAACAACTGTGGAATTTGGCTGACGAATTTGGCACCCCGCTGTGGGTGTACGACGCCCAGGTGATTCGTGCGCGCATCGCCCAGCTTAAGGCGTTTGACACCATCCGTTTTGCGCAAAAGGCCTGCTCCAACATCCACATCCTCAAACTCATGCGCGAGCAAGGCGTGAAGGTGGATGCGGTATCGCGGGGCGAAATCTTGCGCGCCGTGGCAGCGGGCTACGTGGCTGGGGGCGAGCCTTCAGACATCGTCTTCACCGCCGACGTGATGGACGCTGCCACCCTGGCCACCGTGGTCGAGCACCAGGTGCCGGTGAACGCGGGCTCCATCGACATGCTGCACCAGTTGGGCGCGGCATCGCCCGGCCACCACGTCTGGCTGCGCATCAACCCCGGTTTTGGCCACGGCCACAGCAACAAGACCAACACCGGCGGCGAGCACAGCAAGCACGGCATCTGGCACACCGACCTGAATACGGCACTGGACGCGATCGCCCAGCACGGTCTGCACCTGGCGGGCCTGCACATGCACATTGGCTCGGGCGTGGATTATTCCCACCTGCAAGAGGTGTGCGGCGCCATGGTGGCACTGGTCAAGCGCGCCAAAGAGCACGGCCATGACCTGCAGGCCATCTCGGCGGGCGGCGGTCTGTCCATCCCCTACCGCGAAGGCGATGCCACCATCGACACTGCGCACTACTTTGGCCTGTGGAACGAAGCACGCAAGCAGGCCGAAGCCATCATCGGTCACCCCTTGGGGCTGGAAATTGAACCCGGGCGCTTTTTGGTGGCCGAATCCGGCGTGCTGCTGGGCACCGTGCGCGCCACCAAGGGCGCGGGCAGCAACCACTTTGTGCTGGTCGACACCGGCTTTAACGAGTTGATGCGCCCCAGCATGTACGGCAGCTACCACGGCATGCACATCCAGCGCCGCGGCGTGGGCGTGCTGCCTGTCACCCGCGACAGTGTGGTCGCCGGCCCGCTGTGCGAGTCGGGCGACGTATTCACCCAAGGCGACGGCGGCGTGGTGCTGCCGCGCGCGCTGGGCGATGCGCAAGTGGGCGACTTGCTGGTCATTCACGACACCGGCGCCTACGGCGCCAGCATGTCCAGCAACTACAACACCCGCCCGCTGGCAGCGGAGGTGCTGGTCGATGGCGCGCAGGTGCGCCTGATTCGCCGCCGCCAGACGGTGGAAGAGCTGCTGGCGCTGGAGTTGGGCCTGTAAAGCTTTTTGCAGCGCAGCGCGCAGCAGGCAAACAAAGGGAGTCGATAGGCTCCCTTTTTTGCAACTTTCATAGCTGTCAGCGCTTGCTGCACCTGCGCCAGCGGCTGATTTGGCTTATTAGAGACCCTCTTGCTTGGGATCGCGCGCCATCAGGCGCTGCACTGCGGCCTGCGGCGTGATGTGGCCGTCCAACAGCTCCACCACCGTGGCGGCGATCGGCATCTCCACGCCCACGGCCTGGGCGCGCTGCACCACGGTGCGCGCGCTGTACACACCCTCGGCCACGTGGCCCAGCGAATCCACGGCCTGCGCCAGCGTCAGGCCTTGCGCCAACAGCAGGCCGACCTTGCGGTTGCGCGACAGATCGCCCGTGGCGGTCAGCATCAGATCGCCCAGCCCGCTCAGGCCCATGAAGGTCTCGGGCTTGGCACCCAGGGCCACGCCCAGGCGCGTCATTTCCGCCAGGCCCCGGGTCAGCAAAGCCGCGCGTGCGTTCAGGCCCAGATCCAGCCCATCGCACAGGCCTGCGGCAATCGCCATCACGTTTTTCACAGCGCCGCCCACTTCCACGCCCACAATGTCTTCATTGGCGTACAGGCGCAGCGGCCCGGTGTGAAAAGCCGCCAGCAGTGCTTGGCGCACAGCGGGATGTTGGCTGGCTGCCACCAACAAAGTGGGCTGGCCTTTGGCCACTTCCTGCGCAAAGCTGGGGCCGCTCAAAGCACCGGCCAGCAAACTGGGCGCCACCTGTGCACACACTTCATGGGGCATCAGCCCCACGCCGCTGCCGCCTGCAGGCACGGCTTCAAAGCCTTTGCACAGCCATGCCACGGGCACCGACACCTGGGCTTGGGCCAGCGCTTGCAGGGTGCTGCGCAGCGCCGACATGGGCGTGGCAATGATGATGAGGTCCATGCCCTGCACCGCCTGGGCCAAAGGGGCCGCGCTGCACTGCAGCCCTTGCGGAAAGGCCATGCCCGGCAAATAGCGGGCGTTGCTGCCAGCGGCTTGCATATCCGCCACCTGCTGCGCATTGCGCGCCCACAGCGTGACATGGTGCCCCGCCGTGTGCCGCGCCGCCCCAATGGCCAATGCCGTGCCCCAGGCCCCGGCACCAATCACAATCAAATTCATAGCTTCTAGCGCTTATATGTATTGGCCCAGCGGCCAAAAAAGCATAAAAAAAGGCCCCGCACGCGGGACCCTCTTTTGTAGCACGCCCACAGGCTGGCAGTGTGACAGTGGCTTACTGCACGGTGCCTTCTGTCTGCGCTGCAGCGGCAGCGTTTTGCTGCTCGTACATGGCTTGGAAGTTGATTTCTGCCAGGTGCACAGGGGGAAAGCCTGCGCGGGTCACGATGTCGGCCACGGTGGCACGCAGGTAGGGGTAAATGATCTGGGGGCAAGCCACGCCAATCACGCCACCCATTTGTTCTTCGGGAATGTTACGGATTTCAAAAATACCGGCTTGCTTGGCTTCCACCAGGAACAAGGTCTTGTCTTCAATCTTGGTTTGCACGGTGGCGGTCACGGCCACTTCAAACAGGCCTTCAGCCACGGGTGTGGCTTCAACACCCAGTTGAATATCAACATTGGGCTGCTCTTGCTGCAGCAAGATACCGGGGGAATTGGGTTGCTCCAGCGACATGTCCTTCAGATAGACACGTTGAATCTGGAAAACGGGAGTGGCTTGTTCGGACATGGTGTCAGTCTTTCTTGCGCAAAGCTGCGTTCATAAAAAGGCCCGCTCTGCAGTGGCTGCGAGAGCGGGCACCTTAACCAGCCATTATGCAGGCACGCGACCTGCCTGCAAATAATCAGCTTAGGCGTTGAGCAGTGGCACCAACTCTCCCTTGGCATCCAGAGCCACCAAGTCATCGTGACCGCCCACATGGGTGTCGCCAATGAAAATCTGCGGCACCGTGCGGCGACCCGTGATTTCCATCATCTGCGCGCGGGCGGCGGCATCACTGTCAATGCGGATTTCTTCAATCTGCTCTACACCCTTGGACTTGAGCACTTGCTTGGCGCGCACGCAGTAGGGGCAGACGGCGGTGGTGTACATCTTCACGGCTTGCATGACAGTCATCCTTTTCTTCGAAAAACAGCGGCCACAAAAAAGGGGCCTCTTGTATAAGACCCCTTGATGGTAGGACAGTTGAATTAATCCAGCAGCCTTAAGCCTTTGTCACCGGCAAATTGGCGTCGCGCCATGCCTTCATGCCACCCGCCAAAGCCTCGGCCTTGTCGTAGCCCAGTTTCTTGGCCTGCTGCTGTGCCCGCACCGCACGGGGGCCTTTTTCGCACACCAGCACTACCGGCAAAGCCTTGTTCTTGGCGACCTGGGGCAGGCGCTCGTCCAATTGCGACAGCGGGATGTTTTTCGCATTTGCAATGTGGCCTTTGACATATTCCTCAGGCTCACGCACGTCCACGATGACCGCTTTTTCGCGGTTGATCTTGGCTACAGCATCGTTGGGCTGCAGCGAGCCAGCACCCGCGCCCTTGAGCGTTGGCACCAGCAGCAGGCCACCGGAGACCACTGCAAGCAAAATCAAATACCAGTTTTCAACAATGAAAGTCACGTCAGTCCTTGGGTTGGCAAAGCTGGTGATTTTAAAGGCACAGCCATCCCCCTGAACAACTCACCCTGTACAGCGTGCACCTGCGGCCTAAAATAGCGGGCTACGCCCTTATCCCTTTGTGTTTTTTGCGCAGAAAGAAGCCATGTACAAGCTCGTACTGATCCGCCACGGTGAGTCCACCTGGAACCTTGAAAACCGTTTCACTGGCTGGACCGATGTGGACCTGACGCCCACCGGCGTCTCTCAGGCCATGTCGGCCGGCAAGCTGCTGAAGGCGGAAGGCTTCGAATTTGACCTGGCCTACACCTCGGTGCTCAAGCGCGCCATCCACACCCTGTGGTACGCCTTGGACGAGATGGACTGCACCTGGCTGCCTGTGCGTAAAGACTGGCGCCTGAACGAGCGCCACTACGGCGGCCTGCAAGGCTTGAACAAGGCCGACATGGCCAAGCAGTATGGTGACGCCCAGGTGCTGCAATGGCGCCGCAGCTACGATGTGCCGCCACCAGCGCTGGAGCCCACCGACGCCCGCAGCGAACGCAGCGATCGCCGCTATGCCGAGCTGAACCCCGAGCAGGTGCCGCTGACCGAATGCCTCAAAGACACCGTGGCACGCGTGGTGCCGTTCTGGACCGACACCCTGGCCCCCCAGATCAAGGCAGGCAAGCGCATCGTCATCGCCGCGCACGGCAACTCCATCCGCGCCTTGGTCAAGTATTTGGACAATATTGCAGATGACGCTATCGTTGGGGTCAACATTCCCAATGGCATCCCCCTGGTGTACGAGCTGGATGAAAACCTCAAACCCATCCGCAGCTACTATCTGGGCGATGCCGAAGCTGCCGCCAAAGCTGCAGCAGCTGTCGCCGCACAAGGCAAGGCTTGAATCGGTAACACCCTACCTGCCTACGGGTGGATGGGCCCTTGGCCAACCACCGGCAAGGCAGCGCCGTGTATATTTGTCCACGCTGATCTAAAACTAAAGTCTCTATGAGCCAAAAACTCAAAATTGCTGGCTGGGTATCGCTGGGCGTTCTAGCGGGTGCATTGACCACGGTGTCTTTGCAAACGGTTGCGCGTGGCGGTATCTCTCCGCTTCCTCTGGAAGAAATCCAGCAGCTGTCGGCTGTATTCGGCATCATCAAGACGGATTACGTCGAGGCTGTGGACGATAAAAAGCTCATCACCGATGCCATCTCCGGCATGGTGTCCAGCTTGGACCCCCACTCGCAGTATTTCGATAAAAAAACCTTCAAGGAATTCCGCGAAGGCACCTCCGGCCGCTTTGTGGGCGTAGGTATTGAAATCACGCAAGAAGATGGGCTGATCAAAATTGTCTCGCCCATTGAAGGCTCTCCCGCAGACCGCGCGGGCCTGAAACCTGGCGACCTGATCACCAAAATTGACAGCACCGCTGTCAAAAGCTTGAGCCTCAACGATGCCGTCAAGCGCATGCGGGGTGAGCCCAAGACCAAGGTGGAACTGACCATCCTGCGCAAGGATGAAAGCCGCAGCTTCCCCGTCACTATCACGCGCGAAGAAATCAAGACCCAGTCCGTCAAGGGCAAATTGATTGAGCCCGGTTACGGCTGGGTACGCCTGAGCCAGTTCCAGGAACGCACGGTCGACGACTTTGTGCGCAAGATTGAAGAAATCTACAAAGAAGACCCCAACATCAAGGGCTTGGTGCTGGACCTGCGCAACGACCCCGGTGGGCTGCTGGACGCTGCAGTCGCCATCTCTGCCGCCTTCTTGCCTGAAGGCGTGACAGTGGTCAGCACCAATGGCCAACTGGAAGAAAGCAAGGCCACCTTCAAGGCCACACCAGAGTTCTACGCACGCCGTGGCTCGGGTGATCCGCTGCAGCGCCTGCCCGCCGCACTCAAAAAAGTGCCTCTGGTGGTGCTGGTGAACGAAGGCTCAGCTTCGGCCAGCGAAATCGTGGCCGGTGCTTTGCAAGACCACAAGCGCGCCACCATCATGGGCAGCCAGTCGTTTGGCAAGGGCTCGGTGCAAACCGTGCGCCCCCTGGGCCCCGACACGGGCCTGAAGCTGACGACCGCGCTGTACTACACCCCCAGTGGCAAATCCATCCAGGCCAAAGGCATCGTGCCCGACGTGATGGTGGACGAGACCGCCGAGGGCGATGTCTACGCTGCCCTGCGCATGCGCGAATCTGACTTGGAAAAGCACATCGGCAACGGAGACCCCAGTGCCGAAGCCCAAGCCGTGGCAGCACGCGAGAAACTGCGTGAAGAAGCGCGCAAGCGTCTGGAAGAGGACAGCAAAAAGCCCGTGACGGAGCGCCGACTGCCCGAGTTTGGCTCCGCCAAGGACTTCCAACTACAACAGGCCTTGAACCAGCTCAAGGGCCTGCCCGTCAAAGTCAGCAAGACTTTGACCGAGCGTGAGCCCGAGAAAAAGGACAAGGACGAATAAACAAAGATAGCAGCCAGCGCTTATCTTTTCTTGACTTCACTATCCAAAGTATCTGAACGCCAAGAAATAAAAGCGCTAGCAGCTCTACTTTTTTTTTCAAAACAGCCGGGTATATATGCCCGGCTTTTTTCATGGACACCCCATGAACGACGACCAACTTCTGCGCTACTCGCGCCACATCCTGCTCGACGAAGTCGGCATCGAAGGCCAGCAAGCCATGCTGGACGCACGCGCGCTCATCATTGGCGCCGGTGGCTTGGGCTCCCCGGCTGCGCTTTATCTCGCCGCCTCTGGCGTGGGCCACATCACCTTGGTGGACCATGACGCCGTCGATTTGACCAATCTGCAGCGTCAAATTGCCCACACCACGGCACGTGTAGGCCAACCCAAGGTGCAGTCTGCTGCACAGGCACTGCAGGCGCTCAACCCCGATGTCCAAGTGCAATGCATTCAGCAACATGCCGACGCTGCTTTGCTTGACGAACTTGTCTCACAGGCCAGCGTCGTTTTGGACTGCTGCGATAACTACCGTACACGGCAAACTGTGAATGCGGCATGTGTCAAACACCGTGTTCCTTTGGTGGCTGGCGCCATCATTCGCTTTGATGGGCAGATCACGGTATTTGACCCGCGCAAAGACACCTCACCGTGCTATGCCTGTCTGTTTGCCCCTGAGGATGAGTTTGAGGAAGTGCAGTGCTCCACCATGGGCGTTTTGGCACCATTGGTCGGTGTTATTGGTGCTATGCAAGCGGCTGAAGCGCTGAAAATCATCACTGGCATTGGTGACCCGCTGGTCGGCAAGCTGTTGATGTTAGACGGAAAAAGTATGGAGTGGTCGCGCATGCGCACCAGCCGAAATCCAGAGTGCTCCGTCTGTTGTAACAACAAGTAGGAGATTGACTACACCTTCTGCGAAATGAGCAATGCAAAATGGCCCCTCAGTTTTCACTAACCCCCTTTTACTTGCCCTACTAGCACCGTGACACTCAAGACTTTTTTCGTGGAAGACAATGCCACGATCCGCGAAAATTTGATTGAGACGCTGCTCGAACTCACGGATGTTGAGCCCGTCGGCTATGCAGAAACCGAAGCCGAAGGTACTGCATGGCTCACGGATCCACACAACGATTGGGATTTGGCCATCGTCGATTTGTTTTTGCGGCAAGGCAGTGGCCTAGGCGTGGTGGCTGCCTGCCAAAAACGCAAACCCAGCCAACGCGTGATCGTCCTCAGCAACTACGCCACCTTGGACGTCAGGCAGCGATGCACCGAATTGGGGGTGGACGCCATTTTTGACAAATCCAATGAAATCGAGTCCTTGCTGGATTTCTGCATGGAAATGGGCTGAGTCTGGCAGCAAGCAACATGGGCATAAAAAAAGCTGGGTGATACCCAGCTTTTTTGTCCTCACTACAGCCAGCACTGAATCGATGGCTCAATGATCAATCGATCAGCTTGTTCTTCAAAGCGTAGTACGTCAAATCGCTATTTGAAGACAAGGCCATCTTTTCCATCAAGCGGGTGCGATAGGTACTTACCGTCTTCACGCTCAAAGACAGCGACTTGGCAATGTCTCCGGCTGTTTCACCCTTGGCCAGCTTCAGAAACACCTGAAATTCACGTTCAGAAAGCTGCTCATGTGGCGGCGCGTCATCTTTGCGATTGAGCTGCTGGGCCAGCAAATCGGCCACTGTAGGCGTCAGATAGCGACGACCCAAGGCAATCGTGCGAATGGCCTCAGCAATCTCCTTGGGCTCGCACTCTTTATTCAGGTAACCACTTGCGCCTTGGCGAATCAGATTGATCGCATAGTGCTCTTCAGGGTAGCCACTCAAAATCAAAATGCCCATGTCTGGCGCCTTAGCGCGCAGCATCGCCAACGCATCCAAGCCACTTTGCCCTGGCATGGACAAGTCCATCACCAACACATCAATGTCTTGCTGACGCACCAGATCAATCGCTTCACGCCCATTGCTTGCCTCCCCTGCAACGCGCAAGTCCACGTGCTCAGACAAATACTGGCGCAGTCCCGAGCGCACAATCGCATGGTCATCCACGATACCTACTTTGATCATCGAAGCCTCTTTCCTGTTTTCAGGGACACATCCCTATACGTTCTAAGTTTCGCAATACAAATGCTTGCAGCACACAGCGCTAACCCTGTCTCAAAGCAACTTGATTATGTCCACCATCTGCCCCAAACTGAACGTCAGTTGGAGGAATCACTGTGAATTGGACAACGTTACGCCGTATGGCCATTAGTTTGCCGCTGGCAATCCTTGCGGCATGCCTCATGATTGGCGTCAGCGAATACGGCTACAAACAAACAAGCGAATTACTTACAAACCTGACGCGTGCATACGACATTCGCACCTCGATTAGTGTGCTGATGAAAGACATGCTTAATGCCGAGACAGGTTTGCGCGGCTATTTACTGACCAATGACCCTAAGTATTTGGAGCCTTATCAAGAAGCCAGCAAAGATATTTCCAGGTCTTTAGAAAACATTCGTAAAAACATCGAGAACGACCCCAGCAAATCCGACGTTTTTCTGACATTGGGCCAGAGCATTGCGAGAAAAACTGCGGAAATGGATTTAAGCCTGAAGCTGTTTCGCGAAGGCAATGCCGATGCGCTGAAGTTTGTCATGTTCACCGACATGGGCAACAGCGATATGAACAGCATCCGTACCCTCTCGCGTGAGTTGGAAGAGTCTGTCGTGCAAGAAGCCCAGCGCTATCAAGATGAAGTGCAGTCTTCCCTGGTGTGGGCGCGTGTGGGCGTTGCCACGATCACCCTCATAGGTCTGCTGGCTTTTTACCTGTACCTGCGCCAGCACAATATCGTCGAGCGCTTGCACAAGCGGGAGCAAGCCCTGCTGTCGGAAGAGCGCACACGCTTGGAGCAACTGGTGCGCGAGCGTACTGCCACCCTGACAGAGTTGGCCAATCACTTGCAACAAGTCCGCGAAGACGAACGCGGGCATTTGGCACGCGAGTTGCACGATGAACTGGGCGCCCTGCTGACTGCCGCAAAACTTGATGTCGCACGCTTGAAGTCCAAGATCGAAATGTCCAACCCCGAAGTTGCCGACCGCGTCAAGCACCTGACGGAAACGCTGAACAGCGGGATTGCGCTCAAGCGCCGCATCGTGGAAGACCTGCGCCCTTCGTCATTGGCCAATCTAGGCCTCTCTACATCCTTAGAGATTTTGACCAACGAGTTCTCTCAGCGTATTGGTGTGGAAGTCGAAGCGAATTTGGAAGCTGTAGAACTACCAGACGCGACCGAATTGACCATCTACCGCTTGGTGCAAGAGTCGCTGACCAATATTGGCAAATACGCCAAAGCCAGCAAAATTGCAGTCAGCGTCCACAACTACCCCACCTATGTCGCAGTGCAAATTCAAGATAACGGTGAGGGTTTTGACCTGGCATCTATCCGGCCCAACTCCCACGGACTCGCCGGCATGCGCCATCGCGTTGAAGCCACGGGTGGGCGCCTGACCATCAATTCTGCAATCGGCGAGGGGACCACTATTTCAGCGGTCATCCCTACCGGCGCCAGCACCACCGAGGCACTGGCCACAGCCTGAGTGGCATCTACGCCCCACCACCAAGCCACCTCAGGGTGGCTTTTTTGCGGAACGATGCACCTTGAAACACACCGGCACTAGCGTAGGCCATCACGCACACCAGCGCAGCGCAGCAACCTGACACACATGCGCAAGCAGTACTGGCACAGCTGCGTTCTGCATCTCACTACAGTGAAGGTACTGGTGAAAGCGCTGTACGCAACATGCGGCGCTGCACATTGCAAACACTTGAGGAGGCTAGTCCATGCTGCATTACGCCGTTGTATTTCTCATCATTGCTTTGATTGCTGCCGTTTTTGGTTTTGGTGGCATTGCATCTGGGGCTGTCGGTATTGCCAAAATTTTGTTCTTTATCTTCGTGGTCATGGCCGTGGTTACGTTCGTCATGAGTCTGCTGAAGAAAAAGGGCTGACCCCACCATGTGTTTTGCGCTGCGCTGTACGCGCACCGCGCTCTATCCCTATGAATATGTACTGAGAAAGTTGTTATGACCCATATCGAAGACTCAAAGAAGAAAATTGCGGAAGCTGCGGATGCCACCAAGGAGGCTGTGAAAGACGCAGCGGCCACCGCCAAGGCCAGTGCCAAAGAGTTTGTACAAGACACTGAAAACTCGGCCCAAGAAGCCATTCACACTACCCGTGAAGCTGCACGCAATGCGTTCGATCAGGCGCAAGAAGGTATTCGCGCTGTAGAAAAAGAACTCAGTCCCGCAATTGATGACTTGACAGCACGCGCCCAAGAGTTTTGCCACAAAAGTATCAATTTCTGCGCCGAAAGCTCTGACCGTGCACGCCGCCAGTTCCAGCAAGCCGCAGAAAGCACCACACGCTATGTCGTGGAACAGCCTTGCAAATCCATGCTGATGGCCGCAGCGGCAGGAGCGGCGGTAGCCGCTGCTTTCCTCATGGGCCGCCGCCGTTAAACCCTTCCGTTTCCCTCTGGGTGCTCGGATGCCACATGGCGTCTTCCATCACTTACTTCCAACGCAGAAAGGCAACTATGAATAAAACCACCCGTGCTATTGCTTTTGCAACCTTGGTCGGTGCCACCATCATTGGTGCCACAGGCTGCTCCGTCGCCCGCAACCAGCAAACCGTAGGCTCTTATGTGGATGATGCAGGCATCACCACAGCGGTCAAGGCCAAGTTTGCCGAAGACAAGAACGTGGCTGCCACATCTATCAGCGTAGAGACGTTGAAGGGCACCGTGCAGCTGTCTGGCTTTGCCAAGAGCCAGGCCGAGAAAGACCGTGCAGAATCACTGGCACGCAGTGTGAAGGGCGTGGTATCCGTGCGCAACAGCATCGTGGTACGCCCTTAAATCCAGCCCCAGCGTGTGAACGCCGCCTTTGCACAAAAGGCGGTACCCGCTAGACACTGCCGACCTCAATGAGGTCGGCATTTTTTATTTCCCGGATTCCTCGCTAAGCTCAACCTCTATGCGCGCTTTTAACTGTGACCATTGCGGACATCTGGTGTTTTTTGAAAGCACCAGCTGTGTGCATTGCGGCTGCTCTCTGGCTTTTGTGCCAGAACAGATGCGCATGGCAGCACTGGCACCATCAGGCAGTACACCGGGCATGTGGGTGCCACAATCGCCCGCATTGCAGCAAACCACGCCTTTGCTGCGCATGTGCCACAACCGCAGCAGCCAAGGTGCTGCCTGTAACTTCACGACGGATGCTGATGGCAGCCAGCCCTATTGCGTCTCTTGCCGCCAGACCCGCTGGTTGCCCAATTTTGAAAATCCACAGAACCTGCTGCGCGCCAACCAACTCGAGAACGCCAAACGTTATCTTTTTTATACGCTGTCCTGTTTGCAACTGACCTCATTGCAAGGTCTGCCGGCCCCTGTGTTTGATTTTTTGGAAGATCAGCTGGGGCAAACACCGGTCATGACGGGGCATGCCAGCGGCACCATCACCCTGAACGTGGCAGAAGCAGATGATGACGAACGGGCACGGCGCCGATTGGCCATGTTTGAGCCTTACCGCACGCTGCTTGGGCATTTGCGCCATGAGTCTGGTCATTTCTTTTGGGATGTGCTGATCAAAGACTCTGCATGGTTGCCCCGTTTTCGCGCTTTATTTGGTGACGAGCGCCAAGACTATGACCAAGCCTTGCAAGCCCACTATGCACGTGGGCCCGCAGGCCCCGATGGCTGGCAGCAACAGCACATCAGCGCCTATGCGGCAACCCACCCCTGGGAGGACTGGGCAGAGACATGGGCCCATTACCTGCACACCATGGACTTGGTAGAAACTGCCGCCAGCTACCGGGTGCAGTTACGTCTTCCGGGGCATTTGGCCAGTTGGCCGCCGCTGGAAGATCCGTTCACCCCCATCCACACACCGTTTGAGCACATCTTGCAACAGTGTGTGCCGCTCACCCTGATGCTCAACAGCCTCAACCGCAGCCTGGGGCACAGCGATGCCTACCCCTTTGCGCCGTCACCTGGCGCAGTCACCAAGCTGCAGTTTGTTCACGAAGTGGTCATGGAGCACCGCATGCGGTGGGCTGCCAGACAGTAAGGCAGCAGCCTTGCTGCCCACGCGCTAGCGACAGAACGAGAAGTCAGGTAGCCCTCTTCCAAGGACCTTCCCTTCAGCGTGCAAGCTTTGCCAGCAGGGCTTGCAGCACCGTAGGCGATACAAACTTGCGCACCTCGTCGCCACCCAGCGTAGCAATTTCGCGCACCAAGGTGCTGCTGATGAACATGGTTTCCGCGCTGGGCGTGAGGAACACGGTCTCTGCCGTAGGCAGCAAGTGTTTGTTCATGCCCGCCAGCTGAAATTCGTAATCAAAGTCGGTGCCTGAGCGCAAACCACGCACCATCACCGTGGCGCCCTGTGCCAGCACAAAATCACGCACCAAGCCATCAAAGCTTTCCACGCGCACGTTCGGTACATCGGCAAACACGGCCCGCGCCAATGCCATGCGCTCGTCCAAGGTGAACATGGTTTTCTTGTGGTGGGCCATGGCCACGCCCACCACCACCGTGCCAAACATGGCGCTGGCGCGGCGGATCATGTCTTCATGCCCCAGAGTGATCGGGTCGAATGTGCCGGGGTAAACGGCAACCACGTGCTCGGCCATAGCGGTCTCCATGCTTTTTTCAATGATGGCGGGCATTATGCCTTTGGAAGTTTTAGGCATAAAAATAGCTGCTAGCGCTTATGTGACAAGCGCTAGCAGCTATAAATTTAAAGACACCGCGTTTTAAACAGCGATCTTTTTCAGCAAATGTGCGTGCACTGCACCCGCCTTCAAATAACGGTGCTGCTGCAGCCCAAATTCAGCCAACGCCTCATCCGTCCACGCTTGGGGCGCTTCCAGATAGATCAAGCCATCGTCGGCCACCGCATGGGCTGCGGCCTTGATGGCAGGCACAAACAGCGCTTCGGCACCAAAAGGCGGATCCACAAAAATGGCATGCCAATGGCCCGGTGCGCTCTGCGTCAGCGCGGCAATGCCATCACCGCGCTGCACCTGCACACCTTCGGCCTTGAGCTGCTGCGCCAAACGCTCCAGCTGCAGGGCCAGCCCTGCATCGTTTTCCACCAAGCGCACCTGCGCCGCACCACGTGATGCGGCTTCAAAGCCCAAAGCGCCCGTGCCCGCAAAGGCATCGATACAGCGCCAGCCCCCCAAGTCTTGGCCCAGCCAGTTGAACAGCGTTTCACGTACACGATCGGGCGTGGGGCGCAGGCCCGGGCGCTGCGCCACAGCCAGTCGTGTGCGGCGCCACTGGCCGCCGATGATGCGCACTTCCCCCGCGCCAGCGCTGCCCGGCTTGGCAGGCTTTTGCGCTTTGCTGCCCGGCTTTTTGCCGGCAGCCACGGCCAAGGCTTCGGCTTCTGCTTGCTTGAAGGCTTCGCGTTTTTTCAGGCGCGCTTCCAACGCCAAGGCTTCTTCGATCGTGCGATAACTGTTGCGACCCATTATTTCTTTTCCCCTAACACCACGGTCACCATGCGATCCGGCTGGATCGCACGCTGCATGGCGCTGCGCACATCGTTCACCGTCAAGGCTTCGATCTTGTCCGTCCAATGGTCCAAATAGTCCAAGGGCAAATCGTTCCAAGCGATGTTGGCCACATTGGCCAACAGCTTGCGATTGCTGTCGATGCGCAGCGCAAAACTACCAATCAGATTGTCCTTGGCATCACGCAGTTCTTGCTCCGTAGGGCCTTCGGCCACAAACTTGGCCAAGGTTTCCTGCGCCACCTGGCGCGCTTGCTCCGCCTGATCGGGGCGGGTTTGCAGGCTGACCACAAAGGCCCCCGCATGCAGCCCGGGCGAGAAGCTGCTGGAGACGCCATACGTCAGCCCCCGCTTTTCGCGCACCTCTTCCATCAGGCGCGAGACCAGCCCGCCCCCGCCCAGAATGTGGTCGCCCACCAGCAGGGCCAGAAAATCTGGGTCATTGCGTTTGATGCCGGGCTGGCCGATCAGCACCTGCGCCTGCGCAGACTGGAAGGGGATGCGGACATCTTGCGCGGCCTTCAGCGCAGGCACCTCGGCCACGGCTGGCAGCGGCTGGCAGCCTTTGCCATCGTCTTTGGGCAATTGCGACAGCAGTTGCGTCACCAAGGCATCGGCCTGTGCTTTGTCTACCGCCCCCACCACGCTGACTTTGGCGCGGCAAGCCTGGATGTACTGGTCGTGAAACGCCCGGATGGCTTTCACATCAATCTTGGCCAGCGTTTGCTCCGTGGTGCGCCAGCCGTAGGGGTGGCCGCCATACACCGCTTGGGTAAAAGCGCGGCCTGCGACGGTGCCGGGTCGGGTGTTCGACTCTGCAATCGACGCGCTCCAGCGTGCACGGTCACGCTGCCACACGTCGGCAGGCAAGCTGGGGTGGGCAATCTGGCGGGCCGCCAGTTGCACCGAACGCTGCAGCAAATCAGGCACGGTCAGGCTGCGCAGCGAATAGTTGAAGCTGTCTTTGCCGGCCCCCGCGTCAAACGAGGCCCCCAAATCGGCCCACGCTTCACCCAAGGCGTTTTCATCCAGTGCGGGCTGCTGGCCCTGGGCCTTCACACCCTTGTCCGTCATCATGGCCAGTGCGGTGGCCAGCCCTGCTTGGTCTTGCGGCTCACGGCGCGCACCGGCATCAAACGCCACCTGAATGTCCACCATGGGAATGCTGGGGCTTTCCACCAACCACACCTTGGCGCCCGAAGCTTGTTGCCAGTGCTGAATGGGCAGCACGGCCCAGGCAGAGTTCACGCCCAAACCAGCCAAAGTGCAAGCCAGCCAAGCGCCGGCAGCTATTGTTTTCGTCTTCATCATCAAGCTTTCCGTGGGGTTCAGTGCTGGAGCGTGTTGGCATCCACAGGCGATGCGGGGCGTGCGGCCTGGCCTGCAGGACGCGGCTGGGGCACCAAGGTGCCAACGGTCAACTGATCCGCCCGGAAGTACTGGCCGGCCACGCGCTGCACATCGGCGGCGCTGATGTCCATCAAGGCCTTGACCAGCAAGTCATCGGCATTCACCGGCATGCCCAGCACCCAGTAATTACCCAAGCCCTGGGCTTGCCCCATCACGGAGTCGCGCTCATAAATTTGTGAGGCCAGCCACTGTGTTTTGACGCGCTGCAGCTCTGCCGCGTTCACGCCCTCCTTGGCAATTCTTGCAATTTGCGCCTGCAATGCTTTTTCCAGCTGGGCAGGCGTTTTGCCCTTGGCGGGCACGCCCGACAAGATAAACAGCGCCGGCCCACGCCCCATGACGCTGGCAGAGCTGCTGGCGCTGTCGGCCACGCGGTCTTTGCCCTGTACCAAGGCGCGCTCGAGCCGGGCACCGTCATAGCCGTCCAGCACCGCAGAAAGCACCAGCAGCGCCAGGGCGTCTTTGTCTTGCGCAGTCAGGTTCTCAACATTGCGGATGGAGGGCACGCGGTAGGCCATGGCCACAAAGGCCTGCTCCGCGGGCTGCTTGACTTCAATGCGGCGCACACCGATTTGCTGCGGCTCTTCGCGAGGCTTGCTGATGGCCGATGCGCGGGCAGGAATCTGGCCATAGGTTTCCTCGGCCCAGGCTTTGACCTGCGCCACATCCACATCCCCCGCAATCACAATGGCGGCATTCGCAGGCACATACCAGTCGCGGTGGAAGTTACGCACGTCATCGGCCGTCATGGCGTCCAAATCGTTCATCCAGCCCACCACAGGGCGGCCATAGGGGTTGGCCATAAAGACGGCTGCCGACAGCTGCTCAAACAACATGCCGCGCGGGTTGTCTTCGGTGCGCATGCGGCGTTCTTCCTTGATCACCTCGATTTCCTTGGTGAACTCGGCATCGGGCCATTGGTTGTGGGCAAAGCGATCTGCCTCCAGCGCCATCACATCGCGCAGGCGGCTCGAAGGGATTTGCTGGTAGTAGCCGGTGTAATCACGGTTGGTGAAGGCGTTTTCCTGCCCGCCCAAGGCCGCCACACGGCGCGAAAACTCACCCGGCGCCAGTTGCTGGCTGCCTTTGAACATCATGTGCTCCAGCGCATGGGCCACGCCGGTGGTGCCATCCACCTCCTCCATGGCCCCCACGCGCAGCCACAGCATATGCACCGCCGTGGGCGCACGGCGGTCGGGCTGCACAATCAGCTGCATGCCGTTGGCCAGCGTGAACTGCTGCACCGCCGTGGCCGGATTGGCTTTTTGCGCGCTGGCCCACGCATTCAGCGATGTGGAAATCGTGCCCGCTGGCGCCGAATTCTCGGCTGCAGCACTCAGGCTGGCCACCAGCATTAGGAGGGATAAAGTTAGTTTCATAGAATGCAGGATTCTGTGCGACACGTGTCGCGCCGTTTAGTGGCTTTATGCCACCTTTTAAAAGTGAGTTTTAAGCCTTATAGGCCCAAGCTCTATTGCTACCTAATAGATAGCAATCTCAAACTGCAGCCGGATGGCTCAATTCGGCTGCGAGCCCTCCCTCAAAAGGGGAAGGTAAGTATTAGCACATCCTTTTTCAAGGATTTGCGCGCCGTTTTGGCTGATTTTCACGACAGCAATGTTGTGAGGATGATACACGTCTGAATTTTCCTGATGTGTGGCTGTTACAGCAAAAGGGCGCAAAGCTCTGATCGACCTTGTCATGCATTCCAGCGATGGACTGCCATGACCTTGTGTACGACCACAAGTAGCCTAAGAAAGCATGCAGGAGCAGTAATGCACCTGTGTGAAGCCTTTCTGACAATGTACCCCAGCGCAAGCGGCAGATGTTACCCGTGAGGGTGCTTTTGGACACCGCCAGTAGAAGGAGGTGAAGGGGCTAGGCTAGTTCTGTATGGACAACGCAAGTGAATCATCGTCTGAACCTGGGTCAGCATTGAATGGCCAAATCTGCTGATAGGCCATAACCAAAAAGGTGTGCTGTAGGTTGTGCCTGTGGAATCTAGACACACGTCGTCAATCAACAGCCCCAGGATAGATGAGTCCTAAACAGACAGGCAAAAGCAACGCAAGTTGTTG
>NZ_JARXOV010000010.1:0-124882 GCF_030162955.1 Comamonas jiangduensis | reverse complement strand
ACAGGCAGCGTGACCTGGGGCACTGTGACAGCCATGCTGGGTGCAACGGCAGTCGATCTGACCAACTACGGCACGCTGACGCAAAGCACCACCGACGGCACCTGGAGCTTCACGCTGGACAACAGCAAGCCTGCCACGCAGGCCCTCGAGGACGGAGAGTCGATCAGCGTTACGCTGGGCTACATGCTGACGGACAAGGATGGCGACACGGCCTCAGCAGATGTGAAGTTCACCATCACCGGCACCAACGACGCCCCTGTGCTGCAGCCGCACATCCAGACAATCCTGGAAGACGGCACTGCCATCGGCAATGTGCTGACTGGCGCGACGGACGCGGAGGGCGATGCGCTGACGGTCACAGAGTTCACGGTGAATGGCACGGCCTATGCGGCGGGCGTGGAGGCAACCATCGCCAACGTCGGTACCCTCACCATTGGCGGGAATGGCGGGTACGTGTTCACGCCTGTGGCTAACTGGAATGGTGTGGTTCCGACGGTTTCTTATGTGGTGTCGGATGGCACGACTACGTCGACATCGACACTGAATATCGATGTGCTGCCTGTCAATGATGCGCCCACGTCGGAGGATGCTTCCGCCCATGTCACAGAGGGCAATATCTATGTCTTCGACATAGACGACTTTGCTTTTGCGGATGTGGTGGAAGGCGATGCCATGCAGTCGGTCGTCATTGAGACACTGCCAGCAGGCGGCGTGCTGTCCTTGAATGGCAGCGCTGTTGCGGCGGGCACGGCGGTCAGCTTGGCCGATCTGCAGGCTGGCAAGCTGGTGTTCACGGCGGGCAACAACCCAGGCGAGAACGCAGAGTTTTCGTTCAAATTCCACGTGAAGGATGTGGGCGGTACGGAGAATGGCGGCGTGGATGCGTCAGCGACGCATACCTTCACGGTGACCGTGGATCAGTTTGTCAGCGGTGGCAATACGAGCAGTACCAGCACCGACCCCATTAAGGGCGGCGAAGGTAATGACGTGCTGCTGGGCGACCAGGGGGGGCTGACCCAGAACGTGGTGTCTGGCACCAGCTACAACATTGCGTTGGTGCTTGATCTGTCGGGCTCGATGAATGACAAGTGGGGCCCCGGGGCGCCGACTTGGCCGTGGCAGTCAGATAATCGCCCCACTCGTCTGGATACGGCCAAGGCTTCGCTGAAGGCATTGATCGAAAATCAATTGCTGGAGCATGATGGCGACATTAACCTGACGTTGATCACTTTCAGTGGAACCAGCAGCACCAACAGGATTTCGATTGAAGGTCTGAATGAAGACAATATCGATAGCATTTTGGATGCCATCACCAATTTGTCGGCCAGTGGTAATACGCCTTATGGCTCTGCATTTACTACGGCCAATAACTGGTTTTCCACTATGGGCAACAATAGTGATTATGAGGACTATGAGAATTTGACATTCTTCCTGACGGATGGCGCACCCAATGACAATGAAATCAACCGGAATAATGCATTTGATGCGTTGAGCAGCGCCAGTGTGGTACATGGTATTGGCATCGGAAGCGGCATCTCGCAGAGCACGCTGAATCGTTATGACAACACCGATGTGCAAAGTGTAACTATCGACACCGATAGGTACGGAGCGCATGCCACGTTCGACAGCAACACCGGTGTTAACAATGTGAGCAATTGGGTGCATACGGGAAGTGGCAGTGCTTCCAAAAATAGCAATGCGATGCGCGTGACTGACACTGATGCCAGTACAGCCCAGTCCTCTACCGTCACAATGGCGGATACGCACAAGATGACCGTAACCGATAGCCAGGGGGCATTTTTCCGGTTCACTGCATCGACGGGCGGCTCGTGGGTTAGCAGTGGGAGTAACAGTGACACTTTTACATGGCGATTGTTGAAGTGGGATGCTTCCGCCGATAACGGCGTTGGGGCATGGGTGGTTGCAGTTTCTGGGACTAACACCGGAACTGTGACGACCGCGCACCAAGGGCCTGGCGATTATCTGCTGCAGTTTGAGGTGAATGACCGCAACGGTAACGGCGGTGCCTATGTCACCATTGACGACATTCGCATCTATAAGACGATCAGCATAGGGCAATCCCAGGTTGTGACAGATCCAGCAGATTTGGAGGCTGCGCTGGTTGGCGGCGGCAGTACCACGAAACCCGCACCTGTGGGCGATGACGTGGTTCAAGGTGGTGACGGTAATGACATCATCTTTGGCGATGCCATCAACACGAGCAACCTGCAATGGGGCGTGAACGGCAACCCCGCCGTGCCTGCCAATTTCAACAAGATCGGTTTGGAGGCGCTCAAGGAATTTTTGCAGCTCAAGCTCGGTCATGCACCGACGGATGCCGAACTGCATGACTACATCACGCAGAACCATGCCATCTTCAACGTGGCTGGCGATACCCACGGCGGCAAGGATGAGCTGTATGGCGGTGATGGTAACGACATCCTCTACGGCCAGGGTGGCGATGACGAGCTGGTGGGCGGCAAGGGTGACGACACGCTGTACGGCGGCACAGGCGATGACAAGTTCATCTGGCTGCTGGGTGACGAAGGCACGGTGGATACGCCGGCAGTGGACACCATCATGGACTTCGGCACGGCCACCACGCAGGGCACCACCACCGGCGATGGCAAGGATGTGCTGGTGCTCAACGAGTTGCTGGTGGGTGAGGAAGATGCAACCGACCTGAGCAAGTTCCTGCATGTCGAAAACAACGGCCAGGGCGACACCGTGGTCAAAATCTCGACAGACGGCAACCTGGAAGCTGACGGCAGCAACTTCAATCAGGCTATCGTGCTCAAGGACGTGGATTTGGTGGATGGCGCTGCGGTCGATACTTCGGCAGACCAAAACGCACTGATCAAGCAATTGATCCAGGCCGGCAAGATCACCATGGACGGTAATCACAGCTAAGCCCATCTAAGCCCCGCTCTACCCCGGGGCTTGTTCCCGGGGCCTTTGGCCACAAGGCGCATGCATGCAAGTGCCTGCGCCTTGTCTCTTTGGGTGGGTGCATGGGGTGGGTGCGCTTGGGGGCGGCAGCGGCGTTGTGCCGCACAATGCCTGCGGGCGGTGTCGATGCGTTGGCTTTGGGTGCTCCCTGATAAAGGTGGGCAGGGGTGCAGGGCAGCACCTTGGTTTTCAACAGGGAGTGATGATTTGTTCTGGCCGGGGTTTTCCTCTCAGCGGCAGCAGTGCGGTGGCGGTGGGCTGTCACGGCGGGCTTGGCTGTTGGCCGCTGGAGCGGCGCTGGCTGGGTGCTGGGCATTCCGCGGCGCGCAGGCCTGGGATGAATCGCTGCTGCACAGCCAGATGGCATCGCGCTATGGCGAGGCTGGTGTGCGGCGGCTGCAGGCTTGGCTGCGGCTCTTGCAAGCGCAGCAAGCAGAAAACCCGCCCCAGCAGTTGGTGGCAATCAATGACTTCTGGAATGTGAATGTTCTGGCGGGGGTGGATCAGAACATCTGGCATGAAGCCGATTACTGGGCAACGCCGCTGGAGAGCTTGGGTAAAGGAAGTGGTGACTGTGAGGATTTCGTCATTGGCAAGTACTTCTCTTTGATTCGGCTGGGGATGCCAGGGCGGCAGATGCGCTTTATCTATGTGCGTGCGCGTGTCGGCGGGCTGGGCAGCACCCAGAGCGTTGCGCACATGGTGCTCGGCTTTTATGCAACCCCGCAGGCGGATCCGCTGGTGCTTGATAACTTGGTGCCAGGCATCCAAAAAGCCAGCCAGCGGACAGACCTGACTCCTGTTTTTAGTTTTGATGCTGAGGCGGTCTACGTCAACGGCGCGCGTTCGGCTTCTTCCGAGCGTATCAACCGTTGGCAAAACCTGTTGGTGCGCATGCGCCAAGAAGGGTTTGAAATATGAAGATGAAGTCCATGTCGTTGCTGCGGCAATTGTTGCTCAGCCTGTCGCTCGCTTTGCTGGGTATTTTGGCGGGTACGTTGGCGCTGAACTTGAGCGGTGCACGGAGTTATCTGAGCGAGCAATTGCAAAGTCAAAGTGAGAACGCGATCACTGCCTTGGCACTGTCTTTGTCACAGCCTGCCAGCCAAGACCCTGCCATGCAAGAGCTGCTGATGTCTGCATTGTTTGATACGGGGCAATTTGAGTCTGTGCGCATGCTCTCGCCAGAGGGCGTGCTGGTGTTTGAGCGCCAGCAGGCAGCATCCAGCGCTGCGGCACAGGTGCCGGGCTGGTTTCAGCGCCTTATGCCTGTACCACGCGCTCATTCGGAACGTACGGTCAGCAATGGTTGGAACCAGTTGGGTCGGGTCGCGGTCACGGTGGACAACCAAGTGGCTCAGCAAGTGCTGTGGCACAGCAGCTTGAAGATGACGGCGCTGATCGTGGGTGCTGGATTGGCGTGGGCTTGCTTTGTCGGGCTGCTGCTGCGTTGGTTCAAGCGTGTGCTCAAAGACTCCGTGGAGAGCGAAGTAATGCGCATTGGTGCGGACGAGGCCGATGCTGCAGTGCAAGTGCCGCAGGTGCCTGAGCTGGCGGGCGTTGCTACGGCGATTCACGATGCACGCTCACGTGTGCAACAAAAAGACAGGGCACAGCGGGATCGCATTGAAAGCCTGGAGTTGGAGACCAATTCCGACGCCATCACCCAGTTGCCCAACCGTAAATACTTTGTGAACGAGCTGAAAAAGGCCTTGCAAATGGGCGGGCAGACGCATGGCCATGTGTTGCTGATGCGGCTGCGTGACCTGCAGGCGCTCAACAGCACGCGCCCCCGAGAGCAAGTGGACGAATGGCTGCGCGGTATTGCGCAGCAATTGCGTGAACAGCTGCGCACACGTGGACTGCAGCAGGTGCAAATTGCCCGCTTGAACGGCAGTGACTTTGCCGTGCTGTTCCCCCAAATGACGGGCATGTCGGTGATGCAAGAGGTGCAGCAACTGCGCCAACTGCTGCAGTCACTGCGCTTGCGTCTTGACGATGGTCAGTGGTCGCGCAACGCTTTTTCGCTCACTGCCTATATGGATAGTGACCACATCGGGGATGTGCTGTCGCGGCTGGACCAAGGCCTGATGCAGGCCGAAAGTGCAGGGCATGGCGAGGTGGAATATGCCGAACCCAGCGTAGCGGGCCACGCCATCCACCAGCCTGGAGAAGGCCAGTGGCAAACGACGTTGGGCCAAGCTTTGCAGCACGCCGATCGGTTGAGCGTGGCGGTGCAGGCTGCGACCTATGCATCCCTGGTGGATACACGGGTGCTGCATGAAGCGGGGCTGGAGCTGCATGAGGCGGGTGGCAAAACGATGGGTGCCGCATTGTTTTTGCCTGCGGCGGTGCGTTTGGGCTTGTCGGCCGAATACGACCTGAAAGCGGTGCAACTGGGCTTGCAGTGGCTGGCATTGCAGCCCAAGCACCATTTGGTGGTGCGTATTTCACAGCCATCGCTGGAACAGGGCGATTTTCTGGAGCGGCTCAGCGCTCAACTGCAGGCGAAAGGTTGGTGCGAGGTATTGCCACAGCTGACTTTGGAGTTGGATGCTTTTGCGCTGGAAGTGGCCCCGCTCAAGGCACTGCAATTTTGCGAAGTGGTCACACAGGCCGGGGCGAGTGTGGGGCTGCGCCGCCTGGATCAGGCACCCAAGGCGCTGGTGCAACTGCCCAAGTTACAGCTGCAGTATGTGAAGCTGGGCGGGCTTTTTGCGGAGCAAGCCATGGCCAACATGGGGGGGCGGCATCTGCTCGAAGCCATGATGAGCACGGCGCAAGACCAGCACGCCAGCGTGTTGATTACCGACGCGGTGCCGTCCAATGCCGCAGATTGGTTGCGCTTCAAGGGCGCCAGTTTGCTGGTGATGGCTGGGTAAAAAGATAGCTGCTGGCGCTGGTGCAGAAAGCATTTTAGATTGATTCATATCTGAAACGCTGAATAATCAAGCGCTGGCTGCTATCACATAAAAAACGCCGATGGCGCAAGGCACATCGGCGATCAAAAGGGAGGAGATTCAACGACGGCCTGCTGGCCGCCGGCCGGGCGCTTAAACCTCTGCGCCAGACTCTTTCACCACCTTGCCCCACTTGGCTGCTTCCGACTTGATGAAAGCGTCAAATTGGGCGGGCGTTTCGATGACCACTTCACCACCTTGGTCCGCAATCTTCTTGGATACGGCGGGGTCCTTGAGCACCTTGGTCAGGCTGGCGTGCAGCTTGTCCAGAACGGGTTGGGGCGTGCCAGCCACCGACCACAGGCCAAACCACGAAGTGGCTTCATAGCCGGGTACACCCGCTTCGGCGATGGTGGGCACATCGGGCAGCTCGGGCGAGCGCTTGGCCGTGGTCACCGCGATGGGGCGCAACTTGCCCGAACGCACGTGCTGGATGGCCGAAGGCATGTTGTCAAACATTACGGCGATCTGGTTGCCCAGCAGGTCAGAAATAGCCGGAGCGCTGCCTTTGTAAGGCACGTGGGTCAACTCAACGCCGGTCATGCTTTGGAACAGCGCGCCCGACACGTGGGGCGATGCGCCAGAACCGGGGGAGCCGTACGTGATCTCATTGGGGTGCTTCTTGCCGTACTCGATCATCTCCTTGACGGTCTTGTAGGGGCGGCTGGGGTGCGCCACCAGCAGGTTGGGCACATTCGCCACACGGCTCAGCGGTGTGAAATCCTTGATGGGGTCATAAGGCAGCTTTTTGTACAGCGCCTGGTTGATGGCGTGCGTGCCCACGGTGCCCATGAACAAGGTGTAGCCATCGGCCTTGGCGCGGGCTGCTTGCTGCGCGCCAATGTTGCCGCCTGCACCTGGCTTGTTCTCAATGATGATGGTCTGGCCCAGCTCTTGGCCCAGTGCTTGGCCCACGATGCGTGCCAGGATGTCCGTGGTGCCACCTGCAGAGAAGGGCACCACCATGGTCAAAGGCTTGTTGGGGTAGCCGTCTTGGGCCACGGCGGCGCCCACGCCGGTGGCCAGCAATGCGGCGGCGGCCAAAGTTTTGATACCAGTGCGGCGAGTGAATGTCTTGAGAGTCAACATCAACGTCTCCTTGAAAATAGATGTTTGGTGGTGAAGCCACACCCGTGCACACCCTGCGGGTGCGCGTTGTAGGAGTCCGGGGTGTGTTGGTGGCCGGGCATGCGTGGCACGGTCATCCGAGGCAGCGAAGTAGCTAGGGGCCTGGGCCCCTACACCTGCTGGTGAAAAGGTTTTCAGACCTTTTCGAGGATCACGGCAATGCCCTGGCCCACGCCGATGCACATGGTGCACAGCGCGTAGCGGCCACCCAGCGTGTGCAGCTGGTTCACGGCCGTGGTGGCCAGGCGCGCACCCGATGCCCCCAGGGGGTGGCCCAGAGCGATGGCGCCGCCCCACTGGTTCACGCGTGGGTCGTTGTCGGCAATGCCCAGGTCGCGCAGCACGGCCAGGCCTTGGGCGGCAAAGGCTTCGTTCAGCTCAATCACGTCCATGTCGGCCAGGCTCAGGCCGGTCTGGGCCAGCACCTTGCGCACGGCGGGGGCAGGGCCAAAGCCCATGATGCGGGGGGCCACACCGGCAGTCGCCATGCCCACCACGCGGGCGCGGGGCACCAGGTTGTATTGCTGGGCGGCTTCGGCATTGGCCAGCAGCAGGGCGCAGGCGCCGTCGTTCACGCCAGACGCATTGCCAGCGGTCACGGTGCCGTCAGGGCGCACCACGCCTTTGAGCTTGGCCAGCGCTTCCAGTGTGGTGGCACGGGGGTGCTCGTCCTGGCTCACCACAATCGCGTCGCCCTTCTTTTGAGGGATGGTGACGTTGACGATTTCCTGGGCCAAATAACCGGCCGCAATCGCGGCAGCCGCCTTTTGCTGGGAAGCCAGGGCCATGCGGTCTTGCGCTTCACGCTCGATCTTGAAGTCGTCGGCCACGTTCTCGGCCGTTTCGGGCATGGAGTCCACGCCGTACTGCGCCTTCATCAGCTTGTTCACAAAGCGCCAGCCGATGGTGGTGTCATACACCGCGTTGTTGCGGCTGAAGGCGGTTTCGGCCTTGGGCATGACAAAGGGGGCGCGGCTCATGGATTCCACACCACCGGCAATCATCAGGCGGGCTTCGCCGGACTTGATGGCACGCGCGGCCGAGCCCACGGCGTCCAGACCCGAGCCGCACAGGCGATTGATGGTGGCGCCGGGCACATCAATCGGCAGACCGGCCAGCAGGCTGGACATGCGGGCCACGTTGCGGTTGTCTTCACCGGCTTGGTTGGCATTGCCGTACAGCACGTCGTCCACGGCAGCCCAGTCCACGCCGGGGTTGCGCTCCATCAGGGCCTTGATGGGCAGCGCGCCCAGGTCGTCCGCGCGCACGCTGGACAGTGCGCCGCCGTAACGGCCAAAGGGGGTGCGGATGGCGTCGCAGATGAAAGCTTCGGGTGCAGTGCTCATGGTGTGTCTCCGGGGCGCGCTGGGCAGATACCCAGCGTTTTAAAAAGAGGAGCTGCTGGCGCTTGATGAATAAGCGCTAGAGCCATATTTCATTGATATTGCTTTAGGCGTTGGCTGGGGCCGCGATGGGCAGGCCCACCATGCTTTCCAGCTCGGCATGGCTGAGGCCATCCACGATGTCGATCAGGCGCAGGCCCTGGGGCGTGCACTCCAGCGTGCACAGCTCGGTGTAGATGCGCTTGACGCAGGCCAGCCCGGTCAGCGGGTAGCTGCACTGCTTCACGACCTTGCATTCGCCGATCTTGGTCATCAAATCCATCATCACCCAGGTGCTCTTGGCGCCCACGGCCAGGTCCATGGCGCCGCCCACGGCGGGGATGGCGCCGGGCTCACCCGTGCTCCAGTTGGCCAGATCGCCCGTGGCCGACACCTGGAAGGCGCCCAGCACACAGATGTCCAGGTGGCCGCCGCGCATCATGGCAAAGCTGTCGGCGTGGTGGAAATAGCTGCCACCGGGCAGCAGCGTCACGGGCTGCTTGCCCGCGTTGGTCAGGTCATAGTCTTCCTGGCCTGCTTCAGGGGCGGGGCCCATGCCGAGGATGCCGTTTTCCGACTGCAGCACGATCTCGCGGTCGGCGGGAATGTGGTTGGCCACCTTGGTGGGCATGCCAATGCCGAGGTTCACATAGGAGCCGTCGGGAATGTCTTGGGCAATGCGTTGTGCCAGTTCGTCTTTGGTACGCTTTTGATAGCTGCTCACGCTTGATACTCCTGCGCTTGAACTGTTTTTAGGCAGATTTCTTAAAGCCGCCAGCTTGCGTGGCAACACGTTCAATCGGCACCACCTTGCTGACATAGATGCCGGGGGTGACGATGGCTTCGGGGTCCAGCTGGCCCAGCTCCACCACTTCGTGCACGGTGGCCACGGTGAATTTGGCCGCAGTGGCCATCACGGGGCCAAAGTTGCGCGCCGATTTGCGGTAGGTCAGGTTGCCCCAGCGGTCGCCTTGCTCGGCCTTGATGAGGGCCACGTCGCCGTAGATGGGGTACTCCAGCACATAGTGCTTGCCGTTGATTTCGCGGGTTTCCTTGCCTTCTGCCAATTCCGTGCCGTAGGCCGTGGGGCAAAAGAACGCGCCAATGCCAGCGCCAGCGGCGCGCATGCGCTCGGCCAGATTGCCCTGGGGCACCAGCTCCAGCTCGATCTTGCCGCTGCGGTACAGCTCGTCAAACACCCAGCTGTCGACCTGGCGCGGGAAGCTGCAGATGATCTTGCGCACCTGACCGCTCTTGAGCAAGGCGGCCAGACCGGATTCGCCATTGCCCGCGTTGTTGTTCACAATCGTCAGGTCGCGTGCGCCGTGGGCGATCAGGCCGTCAATGAGTTCCACCGGGTTGCCGGAAGTGCCAAAGCCACCGATGAGTACGGTGGCGCCGTCTTGAATACCGGACAAGGCTTGTGCAACCGTGTCGGTGATTTTGTTGATCATGCGTTTGCTTTCCTGCGGGACTTGTTGCAAAGCAAAAGGCTTTGCTAAAATGTTCGCTATAAGAACAAATGTTCGCTGAAAGAATTATATGAATGGGATCGCCCAAAAATCAGCTGTAGAAACCACATCAGGGAAAACCCCGAGCCTCGAAACAGAAGGGCAGCCATCGGCAGAAAACAAGCCCGGCGACAGTTATGTGCAGTCATTCGCGCGCGGCTTGGAGGTGATTCGCTCGTTCAGTGCAGACGCGCCCTCGCAAACGCTGAGTGAGGTGGCCAGCCGCACCGGGCTGACCCGCGCGGGGGCTCGGCGCATTTTGTTGACGCTGCAAACGCTGGGCTATGTGGAAGGGGATGGCAAATACTTTGCGCTGACGCCGCGCATTCTGGATTTGGGCTTTGCCTATCTGAGCTCGCAGCCCCTGTGGAATCTGGCCACCCCGCTGATGGAAACGCTGGCCGATTCGGTGCAGGAGTCGTGTTCTGCGGCGGTGCTGGACGGTTTGGATGTGGTGTATGTGGCCCGAGTGCATACACACAAAATCATGAGCACCAACTTGGGTTTAGGTTCGCGTTTGCCGGCGTTCTGGACCTCCATGGGCCGGGTGCTGCTGGCAGGGTTGCCGGACGATAAGTTGCAGGCGCTGATGGCCATGCGCCCGCGTGAGGCTTTTACGCGCTACACCCTGCTGGAAGACGAGGCGCTGCTGCAAGCGATTGCGCAGGTGCGCAGCCAAGGCTGGGCGCTGATCAACCAAGAGTTGGAAGAGGGCTTGATCTCGGTGGCAGCGCCGCTGTTCAACGCGCAAGGGCAGGTGGTGGCGGCCATCAATGTGTCTGGCCAAGCCAACCGCACCAATGCCGAAGAAATGCAGGCGCGCATTGTGCCGCCCTTGCTGCGCACGGCGCAGGGGGTGTCGCAACTGCTGCGCACGGCGCGCCGATAATTGCGCATCCCGCCCTTGAACATGTCTCCATGGCCCGCCTTCCCCGCTTGACCATTCCCGGCCAGCCGCACTACGTGGTGCAGCGTGGCAACAACTTGCAAGCCATTTTTGTGGATGGGCAGGACTACGCCAGCATGAAAGATTTGCTGCGTGAAATGGGGCGGCGCTTTGGCGTAGAGATTCACGCTTTTATCTTGTTGCCCAACCAGTTGCATCTGTTGCTGACACCGCAGACGGCACAGAGCCTGCCACAGTTCATGCAATCGGTCGGGCGCACCTATGTGCGCACCTTTAACAACCGCCACGGGCGCAGCGGCACGCTGTGGGAAGGGCGCTATCGCGCCACGGTGCTGGAGGCGCAAGCCTGGTTGCTGCCTGCCATGGTGGTGCTGGAGCACCAGGCCGTAGCGCATGGCCTGACAGGGCGTGCCGTGGACTATGGCTGGAGCAGCGCACGTCACAACGCGGGCGCACAGGTGGATGGCATGGTACGCCTGCACCCGGCGTACTGGCGTTTGGGGGACACCCCTTTTGCGCGGGAAGCGGCTTACGCCACGATGCTAGACCGTGGTGCCAGCGCCGACCTGCAAGAAGTGGTGCTGGGGGCCGCACTCAAAGGGTGGGTGCTGGGCTCTGAGGGCTTTATCGAAGGGCTGAAAAGTGGCACCGAGCGCCGTTTGCAACGCCAAAAAGCCGGTCGCCCTGCACGCGCGCAGGGCGAAAAAGCCGAATAAAGCTCCGGGACTCCAGCACCGGTTTGGTGCTTATTTTTGGTTGGTTTTTAGAGTTATTTGATTTTATTGGTGTTTTTATATATGTCCCCAATTGATGGCTTGACTGAATTTGGTGCAAACAATTAAGTATCTGACCCCAATTAAATTTTCTTGCATAGGTTGATGCTTGATCGTAATCTGCGAGTCCCTGCGATAGAAATTAGAGGATGAGCGCCATGACTACGGCTGCAGAAATTGCACATCTCCAAGAACACGGCTTGTACGCCAAGAGCAATGAACACGACGCCTGCGGTTTGGGTTTTGTAGCCCACATCAAGGGCGAGAAGCGCCACGACATCGTGCTGGGCGCGCTGAAGATCCTCGAGAACATCGACCACCGTGGCGCCGTGGGCGCTGACCCGCTGATGGGGGATGGCGCAGGCATCCTGATCCAGATTCCCGATCAGCTCTACCGCGAAGAGATGGCCAAGCAGGGTGTGGAGCTGCCCCCCGCTGGCGAGTACGGTGTGGGCATGGTGTTCCTGCCCAAGGAACATGCCTCCCTTCTGGCCTGCCAGCAAGAGATGGAGCGCGCCATCAAGGCCGAAGGCCAGGTGCTGCTGGGCTGGCGCGATGTGCCCGTGAACCGCGACATGCCCATGTCGCCCACCGTGCGCGAAAAAGAACCTATCTTGCGCCAGGTGTTCATCGGCCGTGGCAACGACGTGATCGTGCAGGACGCGCTGGAACGCAAGCTGTACGTGATCCGCAAGACCGCCAGCGCGGCCATCCAGAACCTGGGCCTGAAGCACAGCAAGGAATACTACGTGCCCAGCATGAGCAGCCGTACCGTCGTGTACAAGGGCTTGCTGCTGGCCGACCAGGTGGGCGTGTACTACAAGGATCTGGCCGACCAGCGCTGCGTCTCGGCCATCGGCCTGGTGCACCAGCGCTTCTCCACCAACACCTTCCCCGAGTGGCCGCTGGCCCACCCCTACCGCTATGTAGCCCACAACGGTGAAATCAACACCGTGCGCGGCAACTACAACTGGATGGTGGCGCGCGAAGGTGTGATGGCCTCGCCCGTGCTGGCCGACGACCTGCAAAAACTCTACCCCATCAGCTTTGCCGGCCAGTCCGACACGGCCACCTTCGACAACTGCCTGGAACTGCTGACGATGGCGGGCTACCCCATCAGCCAGGCCGTGATGATGATGATTCCCGAGCCCTGGGAGCAGCACGAGGCTATGGACGAGCGCCGCCGCGCCTTCTATGAGTACCACGCCGCGATGATGGAACCCTGGGACGGTCCCGCCTCCATCGTGTTCACCGATGGCCGCCAGATCGGCGCCACGCTGGACCGCAACGGCCTGCGTCCTTCGCGCTATGTGGTGACCGAAGACGATCTAGTGATCCTGGCCTCCGAAGCCGGCGTGCTGCCCGTGCCGGACAGCAAGATCGTGCGCAAGTGGCGCCTGCAACCCGGCAAGATGTTGCTGATCGACCTGGAGCAGGGCCGCATGATCGAGGACGATGAGCTCAAGGCCAACATCGTCAACACCAAGCCCTACAAGCAGTGGATCGAGAACCTGCGCATCAAGCTGGACCAGGTGGAAGTGCCCGCTGACTTCGTGGCCCCCGCGAAGGCTGCCGAGCTGCCCCTGCTGGAGCGCCAGCAGGCCTTTGGCTTCACCCAGGAGGACATCAAGTTCATCCTGGAACCCATGGCCAAGAACGGCGAAGAGGGGGTGGGCTCCATGGGCAACGACAGCCCGCTGGCCGTGTTGTCGGACAAGAACAAGCCGCTGTACAACTACTTCCGCCAGATGTTCGCGCAGGTGACCAACCCGCCGATCGACCCCATCCGCGAAGCCATCGTGATGTCGCTGGTGTCCTTTGTGGGCCCCAAGCCCAACCTGCTGGACATCAACCAGGTCAACCCGCCGATGCGCCTGGAGCTGCAGCAGCCCATCCTCGACTTCGAGGGCATGGCCAAGCTGCGTGAGATTGAGCGGCACACCCACGGCAAGTTCAAGAGCGCGACCATCGACATCACCTACCCGCTGTCGTGGGGCCGTGAGGGCGTGGAAGCCAAGCTGGCCTCGCTGTGCGCCCAGGCCGTGGACGAGATCAAGGGCGGCGCCAACATCCTGATCGTCAGCGACCGCAACGTCAGCGCCACGCAAGTGGCCATCCCCGCGCTGCTGGCCCTGTCCGCCATCCACCAGCATCTGGTGCGCGAAGGCCTGCGCACCACCACCGGCCTGGTGGTGGAGACCGGCACGGCCCGTGAAATCCACCACTTCGCGGTGCTGGCGGGTTACGGCGCCGAAGCCGTGCACCCCTACTTGGCCATGGAAACCCTGGCCGACATGTACCAGCAGCCCGTGGGCGGCGTGGATGCCAAGAAGGCCATCTACCACTACGTCAAAGCCATCGGCAAGGGTCTGTCCAAGATCATGTCCAAGATGGGTGTGTCCACCTATATGTCGTACTGCGGCGCGCAGCTGTTCGAGTGCGTGGGCCTGAACACTGCCACCGTGGACAAGTACTTCACCGGCACCGCCAGCCGCGTGGAAGGCATCGGCGTGTTCGAGATCGCCGAGGAAACCATCCGCAACCACGTCAACGCCTTCAGCGACGACCCGGTGCTGGAAACTATGCTGGACGCTGGCGGCGAATACGCCTGGCGTGCCCGTGGCGAAGCCCACATGTGGACGCCCGACGCGATTGCCAAGCTGCAGCACTCGACCCGTTCGAACAACTTCAGCACCTACAAGGAATACGCGCAGCTGATCAACGACCAGAGCAAGCAGCACATGACGCTGCGCGGCCTGTTCGAGTTCAAGAGCGACCCGTCCACCGCCATCTCGGTGGACGAGGTGGAACCCGCGGCCGAGATCGTCAAGCGTTTCGCCACCGGCGCCATGTCGCTGGGTTCGATCTCCACCGAAGCCCACGCCACGCTGGCCGTGGCCATGAACCGCATCGGCGGCAAGAGCAACACCGGTGAAGGCGGCGAAGACCCCAAGCGCTACCGCAACGAGCTCAAGGGCATCCCGATCCAGCAGGGCGAGTCCCTGGCCTCCATCATCGGCAAGGAGCAGGTCGAGTCCGACATCGTGCTGCAGGGCGGTGACAGCCTGCGCTCGCGCATCAAGCAGGTGGCGTCCGGCCGCTTCGGGGTGACCGCCGAGTACCTGGTGTCCTCCGACCAGATCCAGATCAAGATGGCCCAGGGCGCCAAGCCCGGTGAAGGCGGCCAGCTGCCCGGCGGCAAGGTAACCGACTACATCGGCATGCAGCGTTACTCGGTGCCTGGCGTGGGCCTGATTTCGCCCCCGCCCCACCATGACATCTACTCCATCGAGGATCTGGCCCAGCTGATCCACGACCTGAAGAACGTGGCACCGCACGCCGACATCTCTGTCAAGCTGGTGTCCGAAGTCGGCGTGGGCACGGTGGCAGCCGGCGTGGCCAAGTGCAAGAGCGACCACGTGGTGATCGCCGGTCACGACGGCGGTACCGGTGCTTCGCCCCTGTCCTCCATCAAGCACGCGGGTGGCCCCTGGGAAATCGGTCTGGCCGAAACCCAGCAGACCCTGGTGCTGAACCGCCTGCGCGGCCGCATCCGTGTGCAGGCCGATGGCCAGATGAAGACCGGCCGCGACGTGGTGATCGGCGCGCTGCTGGGTGCGGACGAATTCGGCTTTGCCACCGCACCGCTGGTGGTCGAGGGCTGCATCATGATGCGCAAGTGCCACCTGAACACCTGCCCCGTGGGCGTGGCCACGCAGGACCCCGTGCTGCGCAAGAAGTTCACCGGCAAGCCCGAGCATGTCGTGAACTACTTCTTCTTCATCGCCGAGGAAGTGCGCCAAATCATGGCCCAGCTGGGCATCCGCAAGTTCGACGAGCTGATCGGCCGCACCGACCTGCTGGACACCCGCAAGGGCGTCGAGCACTGGAAGGCCCAGGGCCTGGACTTCAGCCGCCTGTTCGCCCAGCCGGTCGTGCCGGCCGATGTGGCCCGCTACCACGTCGACAAGCAGGACCACCTGCTGGACAAGGCGCTGGACGTGAAGCTGATCGAGCGCTGCCAGCCCGCCATCCAGCATGGCGAGAAGGTGCGCATCATGGAAGTGGCCAAGAACGTGAACCGTTCCGTCGGCGCCATGCTGTCGGGTGCGGTCACCAAGGTGCACCCCGAGGGCCTGCCGGATGACACCATCCGCATCCACTTCGAAGGCACGGGCGGCCAGTCGTTCGGCGCCTTCCTGTGCAAGGGCATCACGCTGAACATCACCGGCGAGGCCAACGACTACACCGGCAAGGGCCTGTCGGGCGGTCGCGTGATCGTGCGCCCCAGCCATGAGTTCCGCGGCGTGTCCACGGCCAACACCATCGTCGGCAACACCGTGATGTTCGGTGCCACCCGGGGCGAGGCCTTCTTCAGCGGCGTGGCTGGCGAGCGGTTTGCCGTGCGCCTGTCGGGCGCCACGGCGGTGGTCGAAGGCGTGGGCGACCACGGCTGCGAATACATGACTGGCGGCACCGTGGTGGTGCTGGGCAAGACCGGCCGCAACTTTGCGGCTGGCATGAGCGGCGGCGTGGCCTATGTGTACGACGAAGACGGCAAGTTTGCCGAGCGTTGCAACACCGCCAGCGTGAAGCTGGAGAAGGTGCTGCCCCACGAAGAGTTCCTGGCCACCGTGCCGCGCGGCATCTGGCACCACGACCAGAGCGACGACCAGCAACTGCGTGCCCTGGTGGAAGCACACAGCCGCTGGACCGGTTCCCAGCGTGCCCGTGACCTGCTGGACAACTGGGGCGCCGCGCGTGCCAAGTTCGTGAAGGTGTTCCCGACCGAGTACCAGCGTGCCCTGGGCGAAATCTATGAACGCAAACAAAAGGAAAAGCAAGCAGCGCAAGCGCCAGCAGCTCCTCAAAAAGAAGCAGTAGCCGCGAAGTAATCACAGCCTGAAACGGTGGCGCGGCCCCGCCCGCCACCGGCACTGCTTAAGCGAACACAGATTGAAGGAATAGACATCATGGGAAAGACCACCGGTTTTCTGGAATACGAACGCATCGAAGAAGGCTACCTGCCCGTGGCCGAGCGCGTGAAGAACTACAAAGAGTTCGTCATCGCCTTGACCCCTGAACAGGCCAAGATCCAGGGCGCGCGCTGCATGGACTGCGGCACGCCGTTCTGCAACAACGGCTGCCCGATCAACAACATCATCCCGGACTTCAACGACCTGGTGTACCGCGGTGACTGGGAGAGTGCGATCAAGGTGCTGCACAGCACCAACAACTTCCCCGAGTTCACCGGCCGCATCTGCCCCGCGCCCTGCGAGGCGGCCTGCGTGGTGAACATCAACAACGCGCCCATCGGCATCAAGTCCATCGAGCACGCCATCATCGACCGTGCCTGGGAAGAAGGTTGGGTCAAGCCCCAACTGCCCAAGGCCCAGAGCGGCAAGAAGGTGGCTGTGGTCGGCGCCGGCCCTGCGGGTCTGGCGGCGGCCCAGCAACTGGTGCGCGCCGGCCACGACGTGACGCTGTTTGAGAAGAACGACCAGGTCGGCGGCCTGCTGCGCTACGGCATCCCCGACTTCAAGCTGGACAAGGCCAACATCGACCGCCGCGTCGAGCAGCTGGTGGCCGAGGGCCTGAAGATTCGCACCGGCGTGCTGGTGGCGGGCAAGGACGGCCTGGGTGAAGGCAGCAAGGTCACCAACTGGGCCAAAGAAACCATCGCCCCCGAGGCGCTGATGGCCGAGTTCGACGCCGTGCTGCTGACCGGCGGTGCCGAGCAGTCGCGCGACCTGCCTGTGCCCGGCCGGGACCTCAAGGGCGTGCACTTCGCCATGGAGTTCCTGCCCCAGCAAAACAAGGTGACGCGCGACGGCAAGCTGAAGAACCAGATCCGCGCCGACGGCAAGCACGTGGTGGTCATCGGCGGAGGCGACACCGGCTCCGACTGCGTGGGCACCTCCAACCGCCATGGCGCGCTCAGCGTGACCCAGCTGGAGCTGATGCCCATGCCGCCCGAGCAGGAGAACAAGCCCCTGGTCTGGCCCTACTGGCCGCTGAAGCTGCGTACCAGCTCCAGCCACCAGGAAGGTTGCGAGCGCGAGTTCGCCATCGGCACCAAGGAATTCATCGGTGAGAAGGGTCAACTGACCGCCGTGAAGACCGTGCGCCTGGAATGGAAGGACGGCAAGATGACGGAAGTGCCCGGTTCCGAGCAGATCCTCAAGGCTGACCTGGTGTTCCTGGCCATGGGCTTCGTCTCGCCCGTGCAGACCGTGCTGGATGCCTTTGGCGTGGACAAGGATGCGCGTGGCAACGTCAAGGCTTCGACCGATCTGCTCGGCGGCTACGCCACGAGCGTGCCCAAGCTGTTTGCGGCCGGTGACATCCGCCGCGGCCAGTCCCTGGTGGTCTGGGCCATCCGCGAAGGCCGCCAGGCTGCCCGCGCGGTGGACGAGTTCCTGATGGGGGCCAGCACGCTCCCCCGCTGACCGTCGGGCCGGGGGCGCCGCATGGGCGCGGTGTCGGGGGTGCCTGGTGGCCCACCGCACCGTCCACCCTGGACGGCCTGTGGAGATGCACATTCAGGCGCCTGCGGGCGCCTTTTTGCATGCTGCAAAAAAGAGAGTTGGACGCGCAGGACTGGCAAGAGGTTGAAGTGCTTTCCGCGTTAAAACGTTCTGCAGACGAGCGCGGGCAGCTATGAATCAGTGAGCGGGTGTCAGCGCAGCAGCACCAGGCGCGGCACCATGTCGGTGCCGCAGCAGACCACGGCGTTCTGGTTCCATTGCTGCCCCCAGGCGCGGGCGGTGCTCTCGCTCATACCCCACACCAGCACGCTGTCTTCACCGGGCCAGTGGCCTTCGGGGTCGTGGCCACGCCCGTCCAGCCACGACCAGCCGGCGCGCTGCAAGGAGGCGCGCAGCTGGGCCATGCGGCGTGCATTCAGGTGATCGGGCAGCAACTCTCCCAGCGGATTGCAGGCCGTCAGGTAGGTGGCGCAGCGCACGGCGTGGCGCTGGTAGAAGGCGGCCAACGCAGGCTGGGCTTGCCCCAGCTGTAAAAACCAGTCGTAGGGTTGAACGCGGTAATGGGTGGCGCGGTAGGCGTGCAGCAGGGGCTCGGGTAGAACGGTATCGGCCATCAAAAGGTGTCTCCAAGGCACAGGCATGTGGCTTGCATGCGTGGTTATGGCCCACACAGGTAGCAACCGGGGCTTGTCTGCGCGACAATACCGGATTCGGCCATTGCGGCATACAGCTGCGCGGGTTTACGCGTGGTGCTGGTGCTGTGGGCCACACCGGTTTTTCCACCTCAACTTTGAAGCCATGAAAAAACGCACCCTTCTCGCATCGCTGGCCCTGACCGCCATCCTCGCTGCTTGCGGCAAGTCTGAACCTGTTGCCACCTCGGCTGCTCCTGCAGCAGCGCCTGCACCCGCTGCAGTGACCAAGATCGTGGTGGGCCTGGATGACAACTTCCCTCCCATGGGTTTCCGCGACGAGAAGAACGAGCTGGTCGGTTTTGACATCGACATGGCCCGTGAAGCCACCAAGCGCCTGGGCATTGAAGTGGAATTCAAGCCGATCGACTGGAGCGCCAAGGAAGCCGAGCTGAACGGCAAGCGCATCGACGTGCTGTGGAACGGGCTGACCATCCTGGAGTCGCGCAAGCAGCACATCGCTTTCACCGACCCCTACATGGCCAACCGCCAGATCATCATCGTCAAGGCTGGCTCTGACATCAAGGATAAGGCCGGTCTGGCAGGCAAGATTGTGGGCGTGCAGGAATCGTCGTCTGCCGTGGATGCCATGAAGAAGGAAGAAGAGGTCTTTAAGACCTTCAAGGAATTCAAGCAGTTCGGTGACAACATCACTGCGCTGATGGACCTGGAAGCCGGCCGTCTGGACGCCGTGGTGGTGGACGAAGTGGTGGGGCGCTTTCACGTAGCCAAGAAGGCCGATACCTACACCGTGCTGGAAGACAACTTCGGCACCGAAGACTACGGCGTGGGCTTCCGCAAGGATGACACCGAGCTGCTGGGCAAGGTCAATCAGGCGCTCAAGGACATGAAGGCCGACGGCGCTGCGGCTGAAATTTCCAAGAAGTGGTTCGGTGAAAACATTGTCAAGTAAGCTTCGCGCTTGACCATACACCGGCGTGGCCCGCCTTGGCCACGCCGGTGTTTTTTGTGGGCATGGGTTTTCCATGCACCGGGGCACCGTCGGTGTGCCTGCGACACCCGTTAAGCGGTCGCGCTAAAGGCCTGTTCATGGATTACGTTATTTCTCTTTTGGGGCCACTGTCGCAAGGCGCGGTAGTGACGCTCAAACTCTTTGCGATCACGCTGGTGCTGTCTGTCCCGCTGGGACTGGTGCTGGCGCTGCTGCGTCTGTCCCGCTTTGCTGGGTTGCGTGCGTTGGTGGGTGGTTACATCTGGCTGATGCGTGGCACGCCGCTGATGCTGCAGATGCTGTTTATTTACTTCGCGCTGCCGTTTGTGCCCGTGATTGGTATTCGTTTTGACGACTACCCGGCCGCCATCGTGGCGTTCACGCTGAACTACGCCGCGTACTTTGCTGAAATTTTCCGTGCGGGTATCCAGTCGATTGATCGGGGTCAGTACGAAGGTGCCAAGGTACTGGGCCTGAGCTATGCCCAGACCATGCGCCGCATCGTCATTCCCCAGGTGTGGCCGCGCATTTTGCCGCCGCTGTCCAATGAGACCATCACCTTGGTCAAGGACACCTCGCTGATTTACGTGCTGGCCCTGAACGACCTGCTGCGCGCCGCGCGCGGTATTGTCCAGCGCGACTTTACGACCACGCCGTTCATCGTGGCCGCTTGCTTCTATTTAGTGATGACCTTGGTGTTGACCTGGGGCTTCCAGTACCTGGAGAAACGCTATGCCAAGTATGACGCCTGATGTGATGATTTCTGCCCAAGGCATCCACAAGGCCTTTGGCGGTAACGAGGTGCTGCGCGGTGTATCGCTGGATTTGCTGCGTGGCGAAGTGGTGGCTGTGATTGGCCCTTCGGGTTCCGGCAAGAGCACCTTTTTGCGCTGCCTGAATCACCTGGAAACCATTGACAGCGGCAGCGTCGTGGTGGAGGGCGATGTGCTGGCGCAAAACGATGCCAGCGGCAAGGCGCACTATGTGCCAGAGGCCCAGATCCGCAAGATTGGTCACAAGATGGGCATGGTGTTCCAGTCATTCAATCTGTTTCCGCACCTCACCGTGCTGGAGAACCTGATTGAAGCGCCGATGCTGGTCAAAAAGATGAAGCGTGCCGACATCGTTCCCAAGGCCGAGGCGCTGCTGAAAAAAGTCGGCCTGTCTGAAAAGCGGGATGCCTACCCCAACCGCTTGTCGGGCGGCCAAAAGCAACGCGTGGCGATTGCGCGCGCGCTGGCGATGGACCCCGACATCATGCTGTTTGATGAGCCCACCTCGGCCCTCGACCCTGAGCTGACCGGTGAGGTGCTGCGCACTATGCGTGAATTGGCCAACGAGCATATGACCATGCTGGTGGTGACCCATGAAATGGGTTTCGCCCGCGAAGTGGCCAACCGCGTGGTGTTTATGGACGGTGGCTACATCGTGGAAGAAAACGCGGCGGAAGCCTTTTTTGCCAATCCGCAGCACGAGCGCACCCGGGCATTTTTACAGAATATGTTGTAAAAAAACTGCAGCGTAGGCTGTGGTTTTTGAGTGTCAAAATGCGTTGAAATGCTTGTCTGACAGGCGTTAAAAGCTATATTTTTTAGAGCTTTGAGCGCCGTTCACGCATTCAGAAACATACAGAGATGTATGTTTGTTGGCACTTCGATGCAGCCAGGTATGTGGCTTGTCTGCACAATGTCGCCTTTCACTTTTTCTTGAGATTTGCACCGCATGAGTCACCCTGCACCTTTAGTGGAGCTGCGCAATGTCACCTTTGGCTATGGTGATCGCACCATTTTGCGTGACGTCTCCCTGCAGGTGCCGCGCGGCAAAGTCACCGCGCTGATGGGGGCCTCTGGCGGTGGCAAGACCACCGTGCTGCGCTTGATCGGGGGGCAAATCAAGGCCCAGCAAGGTCAGGTGCTGTTTGATGGCAAAGATGTGGGGCAGATGCAAAACGCGCAGCTGTACGCCATGCGCCGGCGCATGGGCATGCTGTTTCAGTTTGGCGCATTGTTTACGGACATGAGCGTGCTGGATAACGTGGCCTTCCCGCTGCGCGAGCACACCCGGCTGCCCGAATCCATGGTGCGCGATATCGTGCTCATGAAGCTGCACGCGGTGGGCTTGCGCGGGGCGCGTGACTTGATGCCAAGCCAGATTTCAGGCGGTATGGCGCGCCGGGTGGCGCTGGCCCGCGCGATTGCGCTGGACCCGGAGCTCATCATGTACGACGAGCCCTTTGCGGGCTTGGATCCCATCTCACTGGGCACGGCTGCGCGCTTGATTCGTACCCTCAACGATGCACTGGGGCTGACCAGTGTTGTGGTGTCGCACGACCTGGAAGAAACCTTCCACGTGGCCGACCACGTGGTGATTTTGGGCGCGGGCGGCATTGCGGCACAGGGCACACCCGAGCAAGTGCAGGCCAACCCCGATGCTTTGGTGCAGCAATTTATCCATGCACGCCCCAATGGGCCCGTGCCTTTTCACTATCCGGCACCGAGCTTGGAACAAGACTTTGGAGGCCGCGCATGAAGGCTGTGGCTGCATTAGGGTTGTGGACGCGCCGTCAGTTTGCGGCAGTGGGCCAGGCCAGTGCATTGTTTGTACGCCTGCTGGGCATGCTGCCCGCCACCTTGGGGCGTTTTCACTTGCTCAAGGATCAGATTCACTTTCTGGGCAATTATTCGCTGGCCATCATTGCCGTCTCGGGCCTGTTTGTGGGTTTTGTGCTGGGGCTGCAAGGCTATTACACGCTGCAGCGCTACGGCTCGGCCGAGGCCTTGGGGTTGCTGGTGGCGCTGTCTTTGCTGCGTGAGCTGGGGCCGGTGGTGACGGCGCTGCTGTTCGCTGGCCGTGCGGGCACGGCGCTGACGGCGGAAATTGGCCTGATGAAGGCTGGCGAGCAACTTTCTGCCATGGAGATGATGGCGGTCGACCCGGTCAAGCGGATTTTGGCGCCGCGATTTTGGGCAGGTTTTATTGTCATGCCGCTGTTGGCGGCCGTGTTCTCTGCCGTCGGCGTGATGGGCGGCTGGCTGGTGGGCGTGGCGATGATTGGTGTGGATGGTGGTGCTTTCTGGGGTCAGATGCAGTCCGGTGTGGACTGGTGGTATGACCTGGGCAATGGCGTCATCAAGAGTGTGGTGTTTGGTGTGGCCGTGACGTTTGTGGCGCTGTACCAAGGCTATACCGCCAAACCCACGCCCGAAGGCGTCTCGCGCGCTACGACCCGCACGGTGGTCGTGGCTTCGCTGGCTGTGCTGGCGCTGGACTTCTTGCTCACCGCTTCGATGTTCAGCATCTGAAGCGCAAAGATTCAAATAAGGACGAGATATGCAGGCATCTAAAAACGACGTATGGGTCGGCCTCTTTGTGTTGATTGGCGCGCTGGCGCTGGCGTTTTTGGCGCTGCAATCGGCCAATTTGCTGAGCCTGAGCTTTCAAGAAAGCTACAAGGTCACCGCACGCTTTGACAATATTGGCGGCCTCAAGCCGAAAGCGGCCGTCAAAAGTGCGGGTGTGGTGGTGGGGCGTGTAGAAAACATCACGTTTGATGACAAAACCTTCCAAGCTACCGTACACATGGCGATGGAAAAGCGCTACGCCTTTCCCAAAGACAGTTCGCTGAAAATTCTGACCAGTGGCTTGCTGGGAGATCAATATGTGGGCATTGAAGCGGGTGCGGACGATGTCAACTTGGCAGACGGTGATCGCATTACGGCGACCCAGTCCGCCGTGGTGCTCGAGAATTTGATCGGGCAATTCCTCTACAGCAAGGCTGAAGAAGGCGGCGCTGATGGGGCAGGGAAATAACAACAAACAGGAATCTACGATGCAAAACAATCACTTTGCAATGTCCGCACGCTGGCGCCAGGCAGGCGCCGCCTGCTTGGTCGTGGCGGGTTTGGCGTTGACAGGTTGTGCTTCCACGCAGGCCACCAACCCCCAAGACCCTTACGAGAGTTACAACCGCTCGATGACCAAGTTCAACGACACCGTGGATGATGCGGTGTTAAAGCCTGTGGCCACGGCCTATAAGACGGTGACACCTTCGCCCGTTCGCACGGGGGTGAGCAACTTCTTCACCAACTTGGGTGACCTGTGGTCGATGGTGAACCATGCCTTGCAAGGCAATGGTGAGCAAACCTACAACCACATGGTGCGCTTCACCACCAATACGGTGTTGGGTCTGGGGGGCTTGCTGGACATCGCGACCGAGATGCAGGTGGAGCGTAACAAGCAAGACTTCGGTTTGACTTTGGCAAGCTTGGGTGTCAAGCCCGGGCCTTATCTGGTGCTGCCTTTCTTTGGCCCCTCGACCGTGCGCGACACGCTGGCGCTGCCGATTGACTGGCAAGGCTATGTGCTGGCGGATTTGAAGCCCGTATCACACCGCAATAGCTTGATGGGCTTGAGCCTGGTGAGCAAGCGCGCCAGTTTGCTGGATGCCACCGATACGCTGGATGCCGCAGCACTGGATCGCTACACCTTGATACGGGATTTTTATCTGAAGCAGCGCAATCCTGCTGCCAATTCGTCCAATGATGACAACGCTGGTCGCGTCGAAAGCTTCGACGACTGAGCGAGGGCCAGGGCCTGAGGCCTTGGCAAGTAAGGAATCACAATGATGCAACGTCGTACTTTGGCCGCTGGTGTGGCCGCTTTTTCTGCACTGTGGCTGGCTGCGCCGGTCGTTACGGCCGCTGTAGAGACCCCGGACGCTCTGGTTAAACGCCTGTCCGCCGATATTCTGGAAACGATCAAGGCAGACCCTGAGCTGCGCAATGGCAATATTGCGCGCATTTCACAGGTAGTTGACAACACCGTCATGCCCCATGTGAACTTCCGTCGAATGACGTCGGCTGCGGTGGGTCCCCAGTGGCGCCAGGCCACGCCGGCACAGCGTGAGCGCCTGCAGCAGGAGTTCAAGCTCATGCTCATTCGCACCTATGCCGGTGCCTTGAAGCAGGTGAGCGACCAGCGCGTAGTGGTCAAGCCTTTGCGCGCGGCACCTGAGGATAAAGATGTCTTGGTGCGCACCGAAGTGCATGGCAAGGGTGAGCCCGTACAACTGGACTTCCGTCTGGAAAACACGGACGGCAAGGGCTGGAAAATCTACAACCTGAATGTGCTGGGCGTGTGGATGGTGGAGACCTACCGTACCCAGTTTGCGCAGGAGTTGAACAAAGGTGGGATTGACGGGCTGATCAACGCCTTGGCCAGTCGCACCATCGCTGCCGACGCCAAAACCGCGAAGTCAGCGCAGCCATGAGCCACACCATTGCACTTGCGCCGGTGCTAACCGCTGACACCGTGGTGGCAGCGCAAGCACAACTGCTGCACAGCATGCAGGCGCAGCCCCAGGGCGCGCACATTGTGCTGGATGCCTCAGGGGTGCAGTCCTTTGATTCGGCCGGCCTGGCCTTGTTGCTGGCGTGCCTGCGCGCGGCGCATGCGCGCCAGCAAAGCTTGCGCGTACAGGGCTGGACCAGCAGCTTGCAGTCGCTGGCGCAGGTGTATGGCGTGATGCCTTTGCTCGATACCGCTGTGGCCCCCCAGGCGGCGTAAGGGTGCAAGACCATGGCCTCGGCTGAGCGGCCACGAGCGCCTTAGAATGTCAGGCTCTCATGCCAGCCATTTCCATCCAATCTGTCTCCAAGACCTACGCGACCTCCCAAGGTGGTTTCCAGGCGCTCAACCATGTGAGCCTGGAAATTGCGGAGGGCGAGTTCTTTGGTCTGCTCGGCCCTAACGGCGCGGGCAAAACCACACTCATCAGCATTTTGGCCGGCCTGACCAAGGCCACCTCCGGGCGCATCACCGTGATGGGCCAGGATGTGCAGTCAGACTTTGCAGCCGCCCGCAAGCAACTGGGGGTGGTGCCGCAAGAGCTGGTGTTTGACCCCTTCTTCAATGTGCGCGAGACGCTGCGCCTGCAGTCCGGCTACTTTGGCGTCAAGCACAACGACGCCTGGATTGACGAGCTGCTGGAAAGCCTCGGGCTGGCCGACAAGGCCCACGCCAATATGCGCCAGCTCTCGGGCGGCATGAAGCGCCGCGTGCTGGTGGCGCAGGCCTTGGTACACAAGCCGCCGATCATCGTGCTGGACGAGCCCACGGCCGGTGTGGACGTGGAGCTGCGCCAAACCCTGTGGCACTTTGTCAGCAAGCTCAACAAGCAAGGCCATACGGTGCTGCTGACCACGCACTACCTGGAAGAGGCAGAAGCCTTGTGCAACCGCATTGCCATGCTCAAGCACGGCAACGTGGTGGCGCTGGATGAGACTTCGAATTTGCTCAAAACCGCATCGTCCAACGTATTGCAGTTCAAGACGGACCAGGCGTTGCCTGAAGCACTGGCCCCCGTGGCGCGTGTGACCGGGCGTGTGGTGCAGCTGCCCGCACAGGGGCCCCACGATATCGAACGCTTTTTGGCCACCTTGCGTGAAGCCGGGGTGGTGATGGAAGACATGGAAATTCGCCGTGCGGACTTGGAAGATGTGTTCCTGCTAGTGATGAAGGGAGCTGCATGATGCTGCCCTCCATGCAAGGCTGGACGTCGCTGTTCTACAAAGAAATTTTGCGGTTTTGGAAGGTGGGCTTTCAGACCGTGGCTGCGCCGGTAATGACGGCGGTGCTGTACCTGCTGATTTTTGGCCACGTGCTGGAAGACCATGTGCAAGTGTTTGACGGCGTGGGCTACACGGCGTTCTTGGTGCCCGGGCTGGTGATGATGAGCGTGCTGCAAAACGCGTTTGCCAACAGCTCATCGAGCCTGGTGCAAAGCAAGATCATGGGCAGTGTGGTGTTCATCTTGCTCACGCCGCTGTCGCATTGGGCCTGGTTTTGTGCCTATGTGGGCTCTTCCATCGTGCGCGGCTTGGTGGTGGGCTTGGGTGTGTACATCGTCACCCTGTTTTTCACGCCTGCGGTGGCTGCTGCGCCGCTGTGGATCGTGGTGTTTGCGGTGCTGGGCGCTGCCTTGCTGGGTACGCTGGGGCTGATCGCCGGGCTGTGGGCCGACAAGTTCGACCAGATGGCCGCTTTCCAGAACTTTTTGATCATGCCCATGACATTTCTGTCGGGCGTGTTCTATTCCATTCAATCCCTGCCGCCTTTTTGGCAGCAGGTCAGCCACCTGAACCCGTTTTTCTACATGATTGACGGTTTTAGGTACGGCTTCTTCGGCCAAAGCGATGTCTCTCCGTGGGTGAGTCTGGGTATCGTCGGCGTGGCGTGTTTGGTGGTCAGCGCTCTGGCCATTCATCTGCTGCGCATTGGCTACAAAATTCGCCATTGACCGTGGTGCGCTGGCGCGCGCCACTTTTCGCCGTCAGCATGCGCGCTGCGGCACAGAGACCACTATGAATGCTGACCTCCTCCAATCCATCATCGCTGCCGGCTTGCACTGTGAACATCTGGCCGTGGAAGGCGATGGCCGCCATTGGTATGCGACCGTGGTGTCGGCTGAATTTGAAGGCAAGCGCTTGCTGGCACGCCAGCGGCTGGTGTACGCCACCTTGGGTGAGCGCATCAAGACGGATGAGGTGCACGCCCTGTCCATGAAGACCTTCACCCCGGCAGAATGGGCGGCCAAAGCCGCTTAAAGCCAAATAAATAGATAGCTGTTAGTGCTTGATCCATATGGGTTTGAGCCTGATTTTGTTTAAATTTCGATTCAAGGCTTGAAGCCATGGACAAACTCCTGATTCGCGGCGGCCGTGCTTTGCACGGTGAAGTGCTGATTTCTGGCGCCAAAAACGCGGCTTTGCCCGAGCTGTGCGCTGCGCTGCTGTCGGCCCAGCCGGTTACGCTGCACAACGTGCCGCGTCTGCAAGACGTGGCCACCATGCTCAAGCTCATCCGCAACATGGGGGTGACCGCCGAGCGTGATGACAACGGCACGGTGCACCTGAACGCCGGGGGGCTGAACAACCCCGAAGCGCCCTATGAGCTGGTCAAGACCATGCGTGCCTCGGTGCTGGCCCTGGGCCCGCTGCTGGCGCGCTTTGGTAAGGCCAAGGTGTCGCTGCCCGGTGGCTGCGCGATTGGTTCGCGCCCCGTGGACCAGCACATCAAGGGCCTGCAGGCCATGGGCGCCATCATCACCGTGGAAAACGGTTACATGAACGCCAGCCTGCCCGCAGGCCGCACGCGCCTGAAGGGTGCGCGCATCACCACCGACATGGTGACGGTGACTGGCACGGAAAACTTCCTGATGGCGGCTGCGCTGGCGGAAGGTGAGACCGTGCTGGAAAACGCGGCCATGGAGCCCGAAATCTCTGATCTGGCAGAAATGCTGATCAAGATGGGCGGCAAGATTGAAGGCCACGGCACCAGCCGCATCACCATCCAGGGCGTGGAGGCCTTGCACGGCTGCGAGCATGCGGTGGTGGCTGACCGGATTGAAGCGGGTACCTTCTTGTGTGCGGTTGCGGCAACAGGTGGCGAGGCTTTCTTGCGCCATGGCCGCGCCGACCATCTGGGTGCCGTCATCGACAAGCTGCATGACGCGGGCGTGCAAGTGCAGGCGGAAGAAGGCGGCATTCGCGTGCGCAGCCAAGGCCGCGTGAAGGCGCAGAGCTTTCGCACGACCGAGTACCCCGGCTTTCCCACCGACATGCAAGCGCAGTTCATGGCGCTGAATCTGGTGGCCGAAGGCACCAGCGTGGTGACCGAAACCATTTTTGAAAACCGCTTCATGCACGTCAATGAAATGCTGCGCCTGGGCGCGCACATTGCCACCGATGGCCGCGTTGCCACGGTGGAAGGCGGCGCACCGCTGTCAGGCGCCACGGTGATGGCCACCGATCTGCGCGCGTCGGCCAGTCTGGTGATTGCGGGGCTGGTGGCCAAGGGCGAAACCCTGGTAGACCGCATTTATCACCTGGACCGTGGTTATGACCGCATGGAAGCCAAGCTGCGTGGTCTGGGCGCTGACATTGAAAGAGTTTCCTAAATGAGCATCACCATTGCCCTGTCCAAGGGCCGTATCTTTGAAGAAACCGTGCCCCTGCTGGCTGCCGCCGGGATTGAGGTGACTGAAGACGTCGAAAAGTCGCGCAAGCTGATTTTTGACACCAATCGCCCCGATGTGCGCGTGGTGCTGGTGCGCGCTTCCGACGTGCCTGTGTACGTGCAGTACGGTGGTGCTGACCTGGGCGTCTCGGGTTCCGACTCGCTGATCGAGCATGGCGGCCAGGGCCTGTACCAGCCGCTGGACTTGCAAATTGCCAAGTGCCGCGTGAGTGTGGCCGTGCGCAATGGTTTTGACTATGCACATGCCGTGCAGCAAGGCGCACGCCTGAAGGTGGCTACCAAGTACACCACGATTGCCCGTGAGTTCTTTGCCCAAAAAGGCGTGCACGTGGACATGATCAAGCTGTACGGCTCGATGGAGCTGGCACCGTTGACCGGCATGGCCGACGCGATTGTGGACCTGGTGTCCACGGGCAACACCCTCAAGGCCAATGACCTGGTGGAGGTGGAGCAGATCATCGACATCAGTTCGCGCTTGGTGGTCAATCAGGCGTCGCTCAAGCTCAAGCAGCGCGCTCTGCGCCCCATCATCGATGCGTTTACGCAGGCTGTGCAAGCCAAAAACAACTAATTTATCTCTCCACTGTTGAAGCAGTAAGCACTATGGAAATCGCAGCAAAACCTCTCCGCCTAACCACCGCAGACGCCAATTTCGAGCATGATTTTGCGCAGCGCCTGCATTGGTCGGCCGACACGGATGCTGCGATTGAGCAGCGCGTGGCCGACATCCTGGTCGATGTGCAGCAGCGCGGCGACGCCGCAGTGCTGGAATACACCGCCCGTTTCGACACCCTGCAGGCCGACACCATGGCCGCGCTGGAGCTGACCCAGGCCGAGCTGAAGGCGGCTTTTGAAAGCCTGCCTGCCGTGCAGCGCGCGGCGCTGGAGTCTGCCGCCAAGCGGGTGCGCAGCTACCATGAGGCGCAAAAGAAGGCCAACGGCGAAAGCTGGAGCTACCGCGACGAGGACGGCACCCTGCTGGGGCAGAAAGTCACGCCGCTGGATCGCGTGGGCATCTACGTGCCTGGTGGCAAGGCGGCCTACCCCTCCAGCGTGCTGATGAACGCCATCCCCGCCCATGTGGCCGGTGTGCCCGAGATCATCATGGTCGTGCCTACGCCCAAGGGCGAGAAGAACCCGCTGGTGCTGGCGGCCGCCTATGTGGCCGGCGTGACCCGCGCCTTCACCGTGGGTGGCGCGCAGGCCGTGGCGGCCTTAGCCTACGGTACGGCCACGATTCCGAAGGTGGACAAGATCACCGGCCCTGGCAACGCCTACGTGGCCAGCGCCAAAAAGCGCGTGTTTGGCCTGGTGGGCATCGACATGATTGCCGGCCCCTCGGAAATTCTGGTGCTGGCCGACGGCAGCACACCGGCCGACTGGGTGGCCATGGACCTGTTCAGCCAGGCCGAGCACGACGAGCTGGCACAGTCCATCTTGCTGTGCCCCGATGCCGCTTACATCGACGCGGTGCAAGCCGCCATCGACCGCCTGCTGCCCGAGATGCCGCGCGCCGCCATCATCGCCAAGAGCCTGAATGACCGTGGTGCGCTGATCCTGACGCGCGATATGGACGAGGCCTGCGCCATCAGCAATCGGATTGCGCCCGAACACCTGGAAGTTTCCAGCAATGACCCGCACCGCTGGGAGCCTGCGCTCAAGCACGCCGGAGCGATTTTCCTGGGGGCTTATACCAGCGAATCGCTGGGCGACTACTGCGCCGGCCCCAACCACGTGCTGCCCACCAGCGGCACGGCGCGTTTCAGCTCGCCACTGGGCGTGTATGACTTCCAAAAGCGCAGCTCCCTCATCGAAGTCAGCGCGCAGGGCGCCCAGGTGCTGGGTCAGATCGCCTCGGTGCTGGCACACGGCGAAGGCCTGCAGGGCCACGCCCGCGCCGCCGAGATGCGTTTGAAATAAGCGCAGCCTTGATGCTGGGTGCCAGAGCCGCAGACCGCGAGGTGCTGCGGCTTTTTTGTGCGCTTTAGATTGCAGGCATCGCACACCAAGATGACACGAATTTCGTGTCACACGAATTTCGTGTACCATTTGGGCCATGAAAAACGTCACCATTACCGTGGAAGACAGCGTGCTGGAATGGGCACGCATCGAGGCAGCGCGGCGCGGCACCAGTGTCTCGCGCATGCTGGGTGACTTCATGGCCGAGATGCAGCGGCGCGAGGACACGTATGAGCGCGCCTATCTGGCGTGGCGTACCGATGAGCGCACGTGGAAAGCCAAGGATGCTCCTAAAACCACAGCGCGCAGCGTAGGTGGTAAGCGCGCTGCAGGCCCCAAAGATACACAAAGTAAAGGTGTGGCGTGAACCCCGTATTCGTCGATACCTCGGTGCTGATCGCCGCTGAAGACGTGGGCCAGCCCGCCTTGCACCACGCCGTGCTGGCATGGCTGGATGTGCTGTGGCACAGCCGCACGGGTCGCACCAGCAACCAGGCACTGGTAGAGTTTTACGAACAGGTCACCACCGCCGAAACCCCGCTGCCACAAGGTGATGCGCGTGCCGCCATTCGCCGCTACCAGACGTGGACACCCTGGCAAACCGATGCCGCCACGCTGGAGACCGCATGGGCCGTGCAAGCGCGCCATGCCTTGCCGTTTGCGGACTGCTTGGCCGTGGCCTGCGCGCAGCACAGCGGCTGCGAACGGATGTTGACCCTGCATTTGCCCCACGGCGCGCAGTACGGCGGTGTCACCATGGTGCACCCGCTGCAGCAGGCCCCGCACGCAGGATCGCAAGGCGCCTGAGCCGCCGCCAAGACGACCGCTCCCGCGCCCCATTGAGTGAAGAAGAAATTGGAAAGTGTGAACCCCATGTCAGCAGCTTCAAGCCAAGCCCAAGCCTTGCAACGCATTCGCGCCGATGTGCGCGCCATGTCGGCCTACCATATTCAGCCGTCACAAGGTCTGCTGAAGATGGACACCATGGAAAATCCCTTCCGCTTGCCTGCCGCGTTGCAAAAGGCGCTGGGTGAACGACTGGGTGCACTGGAAATCAACCGCTACCCCGGTGAGCGCCTGGAAGTCTTGAAGCAAATGCTCAAAGACTACGCCGGAGCGCCCGCAGGCAGCGCGGTGCTGCTGGGCAACGGCTCGGACGAAATCATTACCATGCTGGCGCTCGCCACCGCGCAGCCCAGCGCTGCTGGCCGCGCCACCATGCTGGCGCCCATGCCCGGCTTTGTGATGTACCCACTGTCGGCACAGCTGCAGGGCCTGGATTTTGTGGGCGTGTCGCTGACGGCAGACTTTGACCTGGATGTGCCCGCCATGCAGGCCGCGATTGCCGAGCACAAGCCCGCCATCACCTACATTGCCTATCCCAACAACCCAACCGCCACGCTGTGGCCCGAAGACCAGGTGCAGGCGGTGATTGATGCCGTGGCACAGATTGGTGGCTTGGTGGTGATGGATGAGGCCTACCAGCCCTTTGCCAGCCGCAGCTGGATCAGCCAGATGCGCGCCCAGCCCGAGCGCAACGCCCATGTGCTGCTGATGCGCACCTTGAGCAAGTTTGGGCTGGCCGGTGCGCGCCTGGGTTACCTGATTGGCCCTGCCGCCATCGTCAATGAGCTGGACAAAGTTCGCCCTCCTTACAACATCAGCGTGCTGAACTGTGAAACCGCGATTTTTGCGCTGGAGCAGGCCGATTTGTACGCCGCGCAGGCGCAGGCGATCCGCGCCGAGCGCCAGCCCTTGATCGATGCGCTGACGGCCTTGGAGGGGGTGGAAAAAGTCTGGCCCTCTGAAGCCAATATGGTGTTGCTGCGCGTGCGGAATGCGGGCGCGGCCCAAGCCGCCATGAAGCAGCGCGGCGTGCTGGTAAAAAATGTCTCGGCCATGCACCCGCTGCTGGCCAATTGCCTGCGGTTGACCGTGGGTACCCGTGAAGAAAATGCCCAAATGTTGGCAGCCTTGAAGGAATCGCTATGAGCCATGCACTCGTCCCCTCCACCGCTACCGCAGCCGCTGATTGCACCTCCCGCGTGGCGGAGGTGCAGCGCAACACCGCCGAAACCAAGGTCTACGTCCACGTGGACCTGGACGGCACCGGCAAGGCCCGCTTGGCCACCGGCATTGGTTTTCTGGACCACATGCTCGATCAAATTGCGCGCCACGGCCTGATTGACCTGAACATTGACTGCGAAGGCGATCTGCACATTGACGGCCACCACACCGTGGAAGACATTGGCATCACTCTGGGCCAGGCCTTTGCCAAGGCCGTGGGCGACAAGAAGGGCATTCGCCGCTACGGCCATGCCTACGTGCCGCTGGATGAGGCGCTCTCCCGCGTGGTCATCGACTTCTCGGGCCGCCCCGGTCTGCACATGGACTGCAAGTTCACCGCAGGCCGCATTGGCGAGCTGGACACCCAACTGGTGTTTGAGTTTTTCCAGGGTTTTGTGAACCACGCCGGCGTGACCCTGCACATTGATAATCTCAAGGGTTTTAACGCCCACCACCAGTGCGAGACCATTTTCAAAGCCTTCGCCCGTGCCCTGCGTTTTGCGCTGGAGCGCGATGAGCGCATGGCGGGCGTGATCCCTTCCACCAAGGGAAGTCTCTAAAAAATGTGAGCAGCTAGCGCAAGTCAGTCAACCGATTGCCTGCGCTCAAGCGTTGAAACCCTGCAACAACAAGCGCAAAGTGCTATGAGTTCCATGAACAACACCGTGGCCGTGGTCGATTACGAGATGGGCAATCTGCGCTCGGTCTCCCAAGCGGTCATGACCGCAGCGCAAGGCACGGACGTGCGCGTCATCGTCACCCAAGACCCGGCCGAAGTGCGCGCGGCCAGCCGCATCGTGCTACCCGGCCAAGGCGCCATGCGCGACTGCATGGCCGCGCTGAAAGCCTCGGGCCTGCAAGAAGCCGTGCTGGAGGCCGCCGCCACCAAACCGCTGTTTGGTGTGTGTGTGGGCATGCAAATGCTGCTGGATCACAGCGAAGAGGGCGACACGCCTTCGCTGGGGCTGATTCCCGGTGAAGTCAAACGCTTTGATCTGGCGGGGCGCATTCAGCCTGATGGCAGCCGCTACAAAGTGCCGCAAATGGGCTGGAACCAAGTGTTCCAGACGGCACCCGGCGGCGTGCGCCATGCCATGTGGCAAGGAATTCCCGATGGGGCGTATTTCTACTTTGTGCACAGTTTTTATGCGGCCCCGGCTGACGCGGCGCATTGCGCGGCTGAGACAGATTACGGTGGAAGGTTTGCATCTGCGCTGGCACGCGATAAGATTTTTGCCACGCAGTTCCACCCTGAGAAAAGCGCAGACCATGGGATTGCGCTGTACCGCAATTTCTTGCACTGGAACCCGTAACTTTTTCTTCAACCCCGGCCACAACCCTGTTCGGCCGAATTTAGGCAAAGCCACCCGCACATCATGCTGCTGATCCCCGCCATCGACCTCAAAGACGGTCAATGCGTTCGCCTGAAACAAGGCGATATGGACCAATCCACCACCTTTGGTGACCCCGCCGAAATGGCGCGCCGCTGGCTGGATGCCGGTGCACGCCGCCTGCACTTGGTGGACTTGAATGGTGCATTTGCCGGTCAGCCTAAAAACTTGGCGGCCATCAAAGCCATCTTGAAAGAAGTCGATGGTGAAATCCCCGTGCAACTGGGTGGCGGTATCCGCGATCTGGACACGATCGAGCGCTACATCGACATCGGCATGGAGTACATCATCATCGGCACCGCTGCCGTGAAGAACCCCGGCTTCTTGCAAGATGCCTGCACCGCATTTGCCGGCCACATCATCGTGGGCTTGGATGCCAAAGACGGCAAGGTCGCGATTGACGGCTGGAGCAAGCTGACTGGCCAAGACGTGATTCCGACTGCCAAGCGCTTTGAAGACTGGGGCGTGGACTCCATCATCTACACCGACATTGGCCGCGACGGCATGCTCTCGGGCATCAACATCGACGCCACCGTCAAGCTGGCGCAATCTGTGCGCATTCCTGTCATTGCTTCGGGCGGTCTGGCCAGCATCAAAGACATTGAGCAGTTGTGCGCCGTGCAAGATGAAGGCATTGAAGGCGTGATCTGCGGCCGTGCCATCTACACCGGTGATCTGGACTTTGCCGAAGGCCAGAAACTGGCTGACAAGCTCAGCGGCTACGACGAAGAAGAAGCCGCGGAATGACCCAGCCCCAAGCCGCGCGTACAGTCTGGCGCGGCCTTGCATGCACGCAGATCAGCTTGCCCAACGGTGACTGTGTGCGCGTCTCTGATTTCGGCGCTCAAGTGCTGTCGTGGACGGCACGCGGCCACGAGCGCATGTTCCTGTCCGAGCGCGCCGTGCTCGATGGCAGCGCGGCCATTCGTGGTGGCGTGCCCGTGTGCTTTCCCCAGTTCAACGCGCGGGGCCCGCTGCCCAAGCACGGTCTGGCCCGCCGCACCGTGTGGCACTACGAAGGTGCATCGGTGCAGGGCGATGCCATCACGGCGCGCTGGCGCTGGGAGGCTGCTGCGCCTTTGCATGCCGAATTTCCGCACGGTTTGCGGGCCGAGCTGGCAGTGACGGTGGCGCCCGACCAGCTGCGCATTGCACTGTCGGCCACCAACACTGGCAGCAGCGCCTTGGCCTTCACGGGGGCGCTGCACACCTACTTGGCGGTGCAGGGTGCAGACATTGCAGCCTTGCAGGGGCTGGAAGGCGCGGCGTTCTGGGATGCTGCAAAAGCCTTTTCACCTGCGGTGCAAAGCGGCGCGGTGGCACTGGGCGAAGAAGTCGATCGGGTGTATGCCCGCATTGCCCAGCCGCTGGAGCTGCGCGATGCCGCCGGCACGCTGCAGATCAGTCAAGACGCCACATGGCCTGAGACCGTGGTCTGGAACCCCGGCCCCACCCTGTGCGCCACGCTGCCCGATATGCAGGGCGCCGACTGGATGCGCATGCTGTGCGTAGAAGCTGCGGCCATCAACCAGCCGGTGGCCCTGCACCCCGGTCAGCACTGGCAGGCGGCCCAAACTTTGCAGGTGATCGCCTGAAGGGCGTTTGCCGGTGTTCGCTGTTCAACCGATAGAAAAAATCTTTCCATGCTCGCAAAACGCATCATTCCCTGTCTGGACGTCACCGGTGGCCGCGTGGTCAAAGGCGTCAATTTTCTGGAACTGCGCGATGCGGGCGACCCCGTCGAGATCGCTGCGCGCTACAACGCGCAGGGCGCGGACGAGTTGACCTTTCTGGACATCACCGCCACCAGCGATGGCCGTGATTTGATCCTGCCCATCATCGAGGCAGTGGCCAGTCAGGTCTTCATCCCGCTGACCGTGGGCGGCGGCGTGCGCAGCGTGGAAGATGTGCGCCGCCTGCTGAACGCGGGCGCGGACAAAACCAGCTTCAACTCCGCCGCTATTGCCAACCCCAGCACCATCAACGCCTGCAGCGACAAGTACGGCGCGCAGTGCATCGTCGTGGCCATTGATGCCAAGCGCCGCACGCCCGAGGACGAGCAGCGCATCGGCCCCGGCGGCACACCCATGGGCCCCGGCTGGGACGTGTACAGCCATGGCGGACGCAAAAATGTAGGGCTGGACGTGGTGCGCTGGGCCGAAGAAATGGCGCAGCGTGGCGCGGGCGAAATTTTGCTCACCAGCATGGACAAAGACGGCACCAAGAGCGGGTTCGATCTGGCGCTGACCCGTGCCGTGAGCGATGCCGTGGGCGTGCCCGTGATTGCCTCGGGCGGTGTGGGCAACCTCGACCACCTGGCCGATGGCGTGCAGCAGGGCGGCGCCGATGCGGTGCTGGCCGCCAGCATCTTCCACTACGGTGAGTACACCATCCAACAAGCCAAGGAACGCATGCGCGAGCGCGGCATTCCGGTGCGTTTGTAACGGTTAAAAGTTTTTGAGAGCAGCTTGCGCAGGTTCCAGGCGGCTTTACGTATGTTTTGTGATTCAAATTAGCTGTTGGCCTGCGCTGGCAGCTATACAAAACAGGAATTCCTATGAGCTGGCTCGATCAAGTCAAATGGGATGCGCAGGGGCTGGTGCCCGTGATTGCGCAAGAACGCAGCAGCGGCGATGTGGTGATGTTTGCGTGGATGAACCGCGAGGCACTGGCCCAAACGGCCGAGCTGGGCCGCGCTGTCTACTTCAGCCGTTCGCGCAACAAGCTGTGGTTCAAGGGCGAAGAGTCGGGCCACGTACAAACTGTGCACGAGTTGCGCATTGACTGCGACAACGACGTCGTACTGCTCAAAATTACCCAGGAAGGGCATGAGCCCGGCATTGCCTGCCACACCGGCCGTCACTCCTGCTTTTACAGCGTGCTCAAAGACGGCCAGTGGGTGGCGATGGACCCCGTCTTGAAAGATCCCGCTTCCATCTACAAATAAACACCATGTCTGAAACTACCAACCCTGCATCGGTCGAAGGTGCCTTGGCCCGTCTTGCGGCCGTCATTGAAAGCCGCAAAACTGTGAATGGCGGCGACCCTGAAAAAAGCTATGTGGCGCGCTTGCTGCATAAAGGCCCCGACGCTTTCCTGAAAAAGATTGGCGAAGAAGCCACCGAAGTGGTGATGGCGGCCAAGGATGTGGATGCCGGTGCTGACAAAGGAAAAATCCTTTATGAAGTGGCGGACTTGTGGTTTCACTCCATGATTGCGCTGTCGCACTATGGGCTCACGCCTGCCGACGTGGTGGCCGAGCTGGAGCGCCGTGAAGGCACCAGCGGGCTGGAAGAAAAAGCTTTGCGCAAAGCCAAAGACCGGGCGGCGCAGGAAGGAAACCCCGAGTGAACGATGACATTGTGGAAGTCCGCGCGGTAGACCAAGCGACGCTGGATGGCCTCCAGGCCTGGGGCTGGGTCAGTTACATCCTCCATCTGCTCGTGGCCATCGGGGCCGTCATTCCCGGCGCGCAGATCAGCGTGCTGGTGCTGGTGGTGGCGTTGGTCATTGACCTGGTTAAACGCTCAGACGCACGCGGCACGTGGCATGAGAGCCACTTCTCCTGGCGGCTGCGCAGCGTCATTTGGGCCGGGGTGCTTTACGTGGTGACGTTCCCCTTCTTCCTGTTGGGACTGTTCCTGTTTAACCCCGCCTGGGTGCTGATCTCCATCTGGTTCCTCTACCGCATCGTGCGCGGCATGATCGCCATGAACAAGTACGAGCCTTTGCCACAGTAACCGGCAACGCGCGCCAGCCTCGCCTGCAACGACTGAAAGCTTGCTTATGAGCCCGCCCCATGCAATCCAGCCGCAATGCCTGAATCTGGCACTTCAAGGGGGTGGCTCGCACGGGGCTTTTACCTGGGGCGTACTCGACGCCTTGCTGGAAGACGGTGGCTTTCGCTTTCCCGGCATCAGTGGCACCAGCGCGGGTGCCATGAATGCGGTGGCGCTGGCGCAAGGCTTTGCATCTGCAGCGCTGGCCCACCCCAAAGACCCCGTAGCGCGCCAGGCACAAGCTTGCGAGCAAGCGCGCGCAGCGCTGCGCAAGCTGTGGGAGGGCGTCGGGGCGATGGGCGCTTTCACCTTGGGTGTGCCCGTGATGAGCAACCCGCTCATGGGCATGATGAGCCAGTTTCTCTCGCCCTACCAGACCAATCCTCTGGACATCAATCCGCTGCGCAAGCTGCTTGAGCGCGTGGTGGACTTTGGCTTGCTGGCCCGAGCCTGGGATGTGGAGGGCATGCCCCAGCTGTTTGTCTGTGCCACGAATGTGCGCACGGGCAAGGGCGAAATTTTTAGCGGCAACCGCCTGAGTGCGGACGCCGTCATGGCCTCTGCGTGCCTGCCGCAGCTGTACAAGGCTGTAGAAATTGAGGGTGAGCGCTATTGGGATGGCGGTTTTTCCGGCAACCCGGCGCTGTACCCCCTGATTTACCGTACCAATTGCAGCGACATGCTGCTGGTGCAGATCAACCCGATCGAGCATGACAGCGTGCCCGATACGGCGGGCGATATTGCCGAGCGCATGAATGAGGTGATGTTCAACGCGAGCCTGCTCAGTGAGCTGCGGGCGATTGACTTTGTACGCCGCTTGCTGGCTGAGGGGCGCTTGGACAAAACGCGCTACAAAAGCGTGCTGATGCACCGCATTGATGGGGGCGCAGCCCTGAGCCATTTTGGCGCCGCCAGCAAAACGCGCGTAGATATGGGCTTTTTGCTGCAGCTGTTTGCGCTGGGCCGCAAAGAAGGCGCCCGCTGGGTGCAGGCGCACCGCGATGACGTGGGGGTGCGCGAGACCTTGCAGATTGTGGACAATCCATAGTTTTCAGGCCTGCACCTTGGGGTGCCTGTGCTGATACTTCCGCTACACAGAGATTGAGTTTCCGATGACCGACCACGCACACACTGCGCACGACCCCCACTGTATTTTTTGCAAGATCACTGCAGGCCAGATCCCCAGCCGCAAGGTGTATGAGGACGATGAACTTTTCGCCTTCCATGACATCAACCCTGCTGCCCCCGTGCACTTTTTGATCGTGCCCAAAAAACACATGCTCTCGCTGGCGCATGTGACACCTGCGGATGAGGCGCTGTTGGGCCGCATCATGGTGCTGGCCCCCCAGCTGGCGCTGGAGCAGGGCTGCAACCCTTATCCAGATGGCGGCTTTCGCACGGTGGTCAACACTGGCACAGAAGGCGGCCAGGAAGTGCACCACCTGCATGTGCACGTGCTGGGTGGCCCGCGCCCTTGGAAACGTGGTTAACACTTTGCTGACACAACCGGGCTACCGCGTAAACATAAGGCCATCTCAGGCGCTATGTTGCGGTCTCCCGTCTAAAATGGCTCGTATTCGTTAGGAGATATCGCATGGGAACGTTTTCCGTCTGGCACTGGCTGATCGTGCTGCTGATCGTGGTTTTGGTGTTCGGTACCAAGAAGCTCAAGAATTTGGGCGGCGATCTGGGTAGCGCAGTGAAGGGCTTCAAAGATGGCATGAAGGACGGCACCGCAGGTGACGCCACGGCCGAGAAGACCGCTGTGGCTGACCAGTCCAACGCCGACAAGACCACGATTGACGTCGACGCCAAGCAAAAGAGCTGATGCGTCAGCATGACCGCAAGCACCTGCAAGGGGCGTTGGCATGATTGACATTGGTATTTCTAAACTGGCGCTGATTGGCGCAGTGGCGTTGATTGTCATCGGCCCGGAGAAACTGCCGCGCGTGGCGCGTACCGTGGGTACGTTGCTTGGCAAGGCGCAGCGCTACGTGTCTGACGTCAAGGCAGAAGTCAACCGCTCCATGGAGCTCGATGAGCTCAAGAAGATGAAAGAGTCGATGGAGACGGCGGTGCAGGATGTCGAGAAGACCGTGCACACCGCTTCCAGTGACTTTGAAAAGGACTGGCGAGCGGCCACCGATTTCGAGTCCGACTACGACAGCGGCGGCGTGGGCACGCAGGCGAGCGACTACAGCGGCTTTGACAGCCACAGCACCGTCACGCCTGCGTATAAAAACCCCGGGAAAAACTTCCGCCTCAAGCGCGGCGCTGTGCCCCGCTGGTACAAGGCGCGCGCCGGTGTGCGCACGCATGTGCAATCGGGCGCAGCGCGTGTGGCGCGCTTTCGGCCCAAGCGCTGACTGCCCTGGGGCGCTTGGCATTGGTACAGACAGCGCAGTCGTTTTTGCAACATAGCAAAAGGCTGCGCTGGTGTTTTCTCTTGATCCGCAGGGCCTTGAGGCCCGGTTCTTTTTTCGACCATGTCCACCAAACCCACCAAAGACGACGAGTTGGCCGGCTCTGAACAGCCGTTTGTGCAGCACCTCATGGAGCTGCGTGACCGACTGCTGTATTGCATCTACGGCATCGCCGTGGCGGTGGCTGTGCTGGCCATCTGGCCTGGCCCCAATGGTTTGATCGACTTTATTGCGATGCCCATCAAGGCGCACATGCCGCCCGATGCCAAGCTGATTGCGGTGGGCGTCTTCTCGCCCTTCTTCGTGCCGCTGAAGGTGTTGATGATGGTGGGCATGCTGGCGGTGCTGCCCTGGATCATGTACCAGCTGTGGGCGTTTGTGGCGCCTGGGCTGTACACGCATGAAAAGAAGTTTGCGCTGCCTTTGATCATTTTTGGCAGCTTCTTGGCCTACGTCGGGATTGCCTTTGTGCAGTTCTTTGTGCTGGACAAGATGTTTGGCTTTATCCAAGGTTTTACGCCCGATAGCGTGGCTGCTACGCCCGATATTGCTTCGTATGTGGAAGCCATCTTGTCGCTGTACCTGGCTTTTGGCATGGCCTTCCAGGTGCCGATTGTGGTGATGCTGCTGGTGCGCTTTGGCATTGTGGAAGTGGCTAAGCTCAAGAGCTTTCGTGGCTACTTTGTGGTGCTGGCCTTTGTGGTGGCGGCGGTGGTCACTCCGCCGGATGTGATCTCGCAGCTGGCGCTGGCTATTCCCATGTGCTTGCTGTATGAGGTGGGCATCATCGGAGCGGGCTGGTTTTCCAAGGTCTCCAAAAAACCAGGCGATGAAGAGGCAGAACCCGATCAGGTGTGAGCCTTTGTGCCCCGTTAGCGACCCGCGGTGAACGGGTCTGCATAAAAAAAACCGCAGTGCTGTTCATAGCCTGCGGTTTTTTTGTGCATTGCCTGAATGCCTGAATGATTAAAAACAAGAGCTTCTGGCGCTTATGGCATCAATGATTGCGTATGAATACCTATGGAAATCATGGATTGGTGAGCTCAAGCAGCTCATATTTTTGACGCTGCTTGCGACCATTAGCGGCTAACGCTGTGGGCGCATGCGCTGCGGCACGGGCCGCGTGGCGGGGACGATATCCAGCGTCAGGCTTTCGTTGCCACGCTGCACCACAAACGGGGCGCTGGTGCCGGGCTGCAAGGCAGCCACAGCAGTCATCATCTCGCCCACGTTGCGGATCTTGTGGCCGTCCACTTCCACAATCACATCCCCGGGCAGCATGCCGGCTTTGGCAGCGGGGCCGGCTTGCAGCACGCCGGTGATGATGATGCCTTGGCTGGCTTTGACGCCAAAGGTTTCTGCCAGTTCGGGGGACAGTTCATTGGGCTCTACGCCAATCCAGCCACGGGTGACCTTGCCGTCTTTGACCAGGCCGTCCATCACGATCTTGGCCGTCGAGACGGGAATGGCAAAACCAATGCCCATGCTGCCGCCTGAGCGCGAGTAGATCGCGGTGTTGATGCCCAGCAGATTGCCTTCTACATCCACCAGCGCGCCGCCGGAGTTGCCGGGGTTGATTGCAGCGTCGGTCTGGATGAAATTTTCAAAGGTGTTGATGCCCAGCTCGCTGCGGCCCAGGGCACTGACGATGCCGCTGGTCACCGTCTGGCCCACGCCAAAGGGGTTGCCAATGGCTAGCACGGTGTCGCCCACCAGGGCATGGTCGGAGTTGCCCAGCACGATGACGGGCAGTTTGTCCAGCTCAATCTTGAGCACGGCCAGATCGGTTTCGGGGTCGGTACCGATCACGCGCGCCACGGCCACGCGGCTGTCGGCCAGGGTGACTTCAATCTGGTCGGCGCCTTCCACCACGTGGTTGTTGGTCAGGATGTAGCCGTCGGGGCTGACGATGACGCCGCTGCCCAGGCCGGCTTGCTGCTGCGCGCCCACATCGCCAAAGAAGAATTGAAACCAGGGATCGTTGCTGCGCGGGTGGCGCACTTCTTTGCTGGTGTTGATGCTGACCACGGCCGGCATGGCTTTCTGGGCGGCGCCGGCCAAGCTGCCGGGCGCAAACTCGGTGCGCGGCTCGGAAGGTGCTTCCAGCAAAGAAATGCCTGCACGGCTGTAAGTGGCACCGCGTTTGAGCCAACTGGGCTGCAAGGTTGCCACGATGAAATAAGCCGCCAGCAGCACGGTGACAGCTTGGGAAAACAAAAGCCAGTAACGCTTCATAAAGTAATTCGCAGAGGGCGGTGAATGGTGAAAGCGTACGCGCAAATGCGCGCTCGCGTCAGGACTTGGGGTATCGGTGGTGCGCGCTGTGTTTTGCCATCGCGCAAAGAGATGGGGTGCATCTATTTCGCGAAACCACATCGTGATCCGCGATGGTTGTCTAAAACCCTATGAGTGTTAACCCTAGAATGTTTTTTCGACTGCGCCACACTGTGTTCGCTCTTGCCTTGGCACACCCGCGAAGGCCAAGAAACGCCAGGCTGCATTACCGTGAAGCTTGAAAGAACAGTCCAGTCTCGCCTTGAAGCATCTATCCGTTGCCCCGGTTTTAGCGCTGTCTGACCTTTTGTAACTGGAAAGACAACCCCATGAGTAAGCATCCCAATGCACAAGCCCACCAAGTTGCGGGCGGTGCGCACCACCGTCCTCTGAACCGAGAGGACTATAAAACGCTGAGCCTGTCCGCTTTGGGCGGCACGCTGGAGTTTTACGACTTCGTCGTTTTCGTGTTCTTTGCCAACGTGATTGGCACGCTGTTCTTCCCTGCGGATCTACCGGACTGGATGCGCCAGCTGCAAACACTGGGCATTTTCGCGGCCGGCTATCTGGCACGCCCCCTGGGCGGCATCATCATTGCCCACTACGGCGACAAGATTGGCCGCAAGAAGATGTTCACGCTGTCCATTTTCTTGATGGCGGTACCCACTTTGGTGATTGGTTTGCTGCCCACCTACGCCACCATTGGCATTGCTGCGCCTTTGCTGCTGCTGCTGATGCGCGTGCTGCAAGGCGCTGCGATTGGCGGTGAAATGCCCGGTGCCTGGGTGTTTGTGGCCGAGCACTCCCCGGCCAAGAACTACGGGTTGGCGATTGGTACGCTGACTTCCGGGATTACTGGCGGTATTTTCCTGGGCTCCATCTTTGCGGTGTGGCTCAACAGCGCCTACAGCCAAGAAGAGATCCACGACTGGGCTTGGCGCCTGCCCTTTATCTTGGGCGGCGTGTTTGGCTTGGTGTCGGTGTATTTGCGCAAGTTCTTGCAAGAAACGCCGCTGTTCCAAGACATGCAAAAGCGCAAGGCGGCCGACGCCGAGTTGCCGATCAAAACCATCTTGCGTGAGCACAAAGAAGCCTGCTGGCTGGTGGCGCTGATGACCTGGGTGCTGTCGACCGCCATCGTGGTGGTGGTGCTGTTCACGCCCTCGTACCTGCAAAAAGTCTTCCACATTGCGCCCGCTGCAGCCATGAAGGCCAATGCCGTGGCCACCGTGACACTGACCCTCGGTTGCGTGTTCTGGGGCTGGCTGTCCGACAAGATTGGCACCAAGTGGACCATGATCTTTGGCTGGGGCGGCATGACCCTCACGGCCTATATGTTCTATCTGGGCCTGCCTGGTGAAGAGACCTTGGTGGCACGCTACGCGTTGGTGGGCTTCTTTGTGGGCTCCATCTCGCTGTTGCCCGTGGTGGGGGTGCGCGCATTCCCTGTGGCGGTGCGTTTTACCGGCCTGTCTTTTGCCTACAACATGGCGTATGCCGTGTTTGGTGGCCTGACCCCCATGCTGGTGTCCATGTGGCAGCAAGTGGACGTGATGGCCCCTGCGCACTACGTGGCGGCCATGGGTGTGCTGGGCGCCGCTATCGGCTTCTTCTGGCCTATGGCGTCGCGTGGCTGGCAGCCGAAGGTGAAGGCCTACTAAACGTGGTGCCAGCCATATCCCAAGGGCAGCTTCGGCTGCCCTTTTTTATGCCGGTGCATGTGCTGGCCATGGTGGGCTTGGCACAATGGTTGGCATGATTCAGCGACAAGACCTCCTCGCCCATTTCGATGCTTTGCTCCAGCCCGAGCGCTTCAAAGACTACGGCCCCAATGGCCTGCAGGTAGAAGGCAAAGCCGAGATCCGCCACATCGTCAGCGGCGTGACGGCCAGCCGTGCCCTGATTGAGGCGGCCATTGCCGACAAGGCCGATGCCATCTTCGTGCACCACGGCCTGTTTTGGCGTGGCATGGATGGACGCATCACCGGCTGGATGAAGGAGCGCATCCGCCTGCTGCTGACCCATGACATCAGCCTGTTTGCCTATCACCTGCCGCTGGATGCACACCCCGAGTTGGGTAATAACGCACAGTTGGGCCAGAAGCTGGGCGTGCAGTGGGATGCCACCTTTGGTGAGCAAGCGCTGGGCATGGTGGGTGAGGCCGACTTTGCCAATCCCGTCGCGCTCTCAGCGCATGTGCAAGCAGTGCTGGGCAGGGCGGTGACATGCGTCAGCGGGGCGTCAGAGCGCGCCATTCGCCGCTTGGCGTGGTGTACGGGCGGTGCCCAGGGCTTTTACGAAAGCGCGCTGGCTGCGGGTGCAGACGCCTTTATCACCGGTGAAATCTCGGAGCCACAGGCGCACTTGGCGCGCGAAACGGGCACCACCTTTATTGCAGCGGGGCACCATGCCACCGAGCGTTATGGTGCCGCTGCGGTGGCCGCGCAGGTGGCGCAGCAACTGGGGCTGTCGCATCGCTTTATTGAGATCGATAACCCTGCGTAATATTGATAGCTGTCAGCGCTTGATAGATAAGCGCTAGAGGACTATTTCATGTTGAAACCAAAAGCCATCGCCATTACCCAGGGCGACTCCGCAGGCATTGGCCCGGAAATCATTGCCAAGGCATTTCGAGATGCGCCGCAGGTGATGCAAGCTTGCTTTGTCGTGGGGGATGTAGCCACCATGCGCCGTGGTGCCAAGGCGATTTGCCAAGCCGGCGATAGCGCGCTGCCCGTCGCGGTCATCGACAGCCCTGAGGAGGTGGTGAACGTGCCGCCGCGCTGCATGCCCGTGCTGCAATTGCCCGGCATACCGGGCCCTGCGCCCTGGGGGGTGGTGAGCGCCGATGCTGGCCGTGCAGCCGCCCTGAGTGTGCAATGGGCCGCGCGCGCTGCGCTGCGCGCGGAGGTGGCAGCCTTGGTGACGGCGCCCCTGCACAAAGAAGCGCTGCACGCCGCAGGGGTGGATTACCCGGGGCATACCGAGTTGCTCCAAGCGGAAGCGGCCCAGCATGTGGGCGTGGCGGTGGACGAGATGCCGGTGCGCATGATGCTGGCGAACCATGAACTGCGCACCGTGCTGGTCAGCATCCATGTCTCGCTGCGCCAAGCGCTGGAGGCCGTCACGCACGACAACATTGTGCAAACGCTGCGCATTACCCACCAAGCGCTGCTGCGCATGCTGGGCCGTGCACCGCGTATCGGCGTGGCGGGGCTGAATCCCCATGCAGGGGAGGGGGGGCTGTTTGGTCGTGAGGAGCTAGAGACGATTGCCCCGGCTGTGCGCACTGCGAGGAGCGAGGGTATCGATGCGCAGGGCCCATTTGCACCCGACACAATCTTTATGCGCGCAAGGAATGTTGACGGGCACGCAGGGGAATTTGATGCAGTGTTGGCGATGTACCACGACCAAGGGTTGATCCCGATCAAGTATTTGGGTGTCGAAGACGGGGTGAACGTCACTTTGGGCTTGCCCTTGGTGCGTACCAGCCCCGATCACGGCACGGCATTCGACATTGCCGGGCAAGGAGTGGCCGATCCTTCTAGCTTGCTGCAAGCGGTGCAAATGGCGCGCTCCTTGTCGGTGCATTCGCAGGGTGCAGCCCGCCCCCTGGCGTAAATAATGGGGCAGATCGCCCCGTTATTGCGCGCTCAGAATCCCAGCCGTTGGGCGGGACAGCTAGGTTCAGCGGCGCAGTTGGTCGCGAATTTCTCGCAACAGCAAAACCTCTTCGGGCGTGGCTGCTGGCTCAGGTGGCGCTGCGGGTGCTTGGCGTTTCAAGCGATTGATTTGCTTGATCATTATGAAAATGATGAACGCCAAGATGGTGAAATTCACCGCGACGGTGATGAAGTTACCATACGCAAAAACAGGCACACCCGCTTCTTGCAAGGCCGTCAAAGTGCGCGGCACACCTGCCGGCATATCGCCCAAAACGACGAACAAATTAGAGAAATCGAGCTTGCCAAACACCATGCCGACGACCGGCATGATCAGATCTTTCACGACGGAATCCACGATCTTGCCGAAGGCACCGCCGATGATGACGCCCACGGCCAAATCGATCACATTGCCTTTGACGGCAAACTCGCGGAACTCTTGCATCATGCCCATGCGCGCACCTCCACTTCGTTGAGATAGGTCATATTGCATGATCTAAAGCAAGAAGAGTGTCAGACGCGTGCTTGGATTCCAAATTTTCGCTCCGCTACAATTTCTCGATTGTCCTTATACCTAGCGATGTTTTATCGAGGATCCCCATGAGCGAAACACCTGTCGACTCCAGCAAACGGACGTGGATCATCACGTCTGCCTGCGCTGGCGCGGTAGGCGGCGTGGCAGCCGCTGTTCCTTTTGTCAGTACCTTCCAGCCTTCTGAAAAGGCCAAGGCAGCAGGTGCTGCGGTGGAAGTTGATATCTCGGCCCTGCAGCCGGGCGAAAAGCTTACCGTTGAATGGCGCGGCAAGCCAGTTTGGATCATTCGCCGCACCAAAGAGCAGTTGGCGGATTTGGCCACTTTGGATGACCAACTGGCAGACCCTGAATCCAAGCGCAAACCCAGCGAATTTACTCCTGTGTATGCCCGCAACCCTTGGCGCTCGATCAAGGAAGAAGTGCTGGTGTGCGTGGGTATTTGCACGCACTTGGGGTGTTCGCCCGTCGATAAGTTCCAGACCGGCGCCCAGCCTTCGCTGCCCGCCGATTGGAAGGGCGGCTTCTTGTGCCCATGCCACGGCTCGACCTTTGACTTGGCCGGCCGCGTGTTCAAGAACAAGCCCGCTCCGGACAATCTGGAGGTGCCGCCCCACATGTACCTGTCGGAGACCAAACTCCTGATCGGTGAAGACAAGGCTTGAGGGAGTTAAAACGACATGGCCCACGAATTCAAAGACATCGACCCGAACGCGTCTACCGGCGCCAAGGTGACGAACTGGTTCGAGAACCGTTTCCCCACGGCATTCTCGGCCTACAAGGTTCACATGTCGGAGTATTACGCTCCGAAGAACTTTAACTTTTGGTACATCTTCGGCTCACTGGCGCTGCTGGTGCTGGTGATCCAAATCGTGACCGGTATTTTTCTGGTCATGCACTACAAGCCAGACGCTGAAAAAGCGTTTGCTTCCGTGGAATACATCATGCGTGATGTGCCATGGGGCTGGCTGATTCGCTACATGCACTCCACCGGCGCATCTGCCTTCTTTGTGGTGGTGTATCTGCACATGTTCCGCGGGTTGCTCTACGGTTCGTACCGCAAGCCACGTGAGCTGGTCTGGATCTTTGGCTGTGCCATTTTCCTGGCGCTGATGGCTGAAGCCTTTATGGGCTACCTGCTGCCATGGGGTCAGATGTCGTACTGGGGTGCGCAGGTGATCGTGAATCTGTTCGCCGCTATTCCATTCGTTGGCCCAGATCTGGCGATTTTGATTCGTGGTGACTACGTGGTGGGTGATGCAACGCTCAACCGCTTCTTTAGTTTCCACGTGATTGCGGTGCCGCTGGTGCTGCTGGGTTTGGTCGTTGCACACTTGCTGGCGCTGCACGATGTGGGCTCGAACAATCCCGATGGTGTAGAAATCAAGGCGCCCGGCGCGCCCAAGGATGCCAAGGGCAATCCGCTGGATGGGGTTCCTTTCCACCCTTACTACACCGTGCACGATATCTTTGGCGTGGGTGTGTTCTTGTTTCTGTTCTCGGCGGTGGTGTTCTTTGCGCCTGAGTTCGGCGGCTACTTCTTGGAATACAACAACTTCATTCCTGCTGATCCGCTGCAGACGCCTGCGCACATTGCTCCTGTGTGGTACTTCACACCGTTTTACTCCATGCTGCGAGCCATCACCACAGAGATGATGTACGTGTTGGTAGCCTGCGTAGGCTTGGCGGCAGTGTTCGCAGTCTTGAAGACCAAGATGGCTGGCTTGTTCAAGCTGGTTATTGTGGGTGCGGCTGTTGTGGCTGTGGTGCTGATGTTGTCGATTGACGCCAAGTTCTGGGGTGTGGTGGTGATGGGTGGTGCCGTGGTGATCTTGTTTGGTCTGCCATGGTTTGACCTGAGTCCTGTGAAGTCCATCCGCTACCGTCCAAGCTGGCACAAATACCTGTATGCGGTGTTTGTAGTGAACTTCCTGATTCTGGGGTACTTGGGCGTTCAGCCGCCTTCGCCCACCGGTGAGCGAGTGTCGCAAGTTGGTACGCTGTTCTACTTTGGCTTCTTCTTGCTGATGCCTTGGTGGAGCCAGTTGGGTACGCCTAAGGCTGTGCCTGATCGCGTGACTTTCAAGCCTCACTGAGCCTAGGAGCGAAGAACAATGAAAAAACTGATCCTTACGCTGGTCGCAGCGCTTGGTATTGCCGGTGGCGCGCATGCTGCTGTTGGTGGTTTGGTGGCCTTGGATAAGGCGCCGGTTGATACGACCAACCAAGCCTCGCTGCAAAATGGTGCCAAGTTGTTTGTGAACTACTGCTTGGGCTGCCATTCGGCTGCTTTCATGCGCTTTAACCGATTGAAAGAAATCGGCTTGAGCGATCAAGAGATCAAGGACAATCTGCTCTTTACCACCGATAAGGTGGGAGAAACCATGGTTTCCGCGATCGATCCCAAGCAAGCCAAGAGCTGGTTTGGTGCCAATCCGCCAGATTTGACCGTGATTGCGCGTTCGCGTGCAGGAGCGGGTGGTTCAGGGGCTGATTACCTCTATACCTTCTTGCGTACTTTCTACCGCGATGACACCAAAGCCACAGGTTGGAACAATTTGGTCTTCCCATCGGTGGGTATGCCGCATGCACTGTGGCAATTGCAAGGTGAGCGTCGCGCTATCCTGGAAACTGTAGAAGTGCACGGGCAAAACACCCAAGTGTTCAAGGGCTGGGAAACCATCTCTCAGGGCACAATGAGCGCACAAGAGTACGATCAGGCAGTCGGTGATTTGGTCAACTTCCTGCAATGGATGGGTGAACCGGCCCAAAATACCCGTATTCGCGTCGGTGTGGGCGTGTTGATTTTCTTGGGCATCTTTATCTTGATCGCCTGGAGATTGAACGCCGCATTCTGGAAAGACGTTAAATAAATAGATAGACTGCTGCCGCTTTGCACTTTGGTGTGAAGCGCTTCGGTTACAGCGGAGTGGGCGCTTTTGAGGCGTCCCACTCTTTTTGATTTTTAGGAGCTTCCGCCATGATGGTGCTTTACTCGGGAACGACTTGCCCATATTCCCACCGCTGCCGCTTTGTGCTGTTTGAAAAGGGAATGGACTTCGAAATCCGCGATGTGGACTTGTACAACAAGCCTGAAGAAATCGCGGCGATGAACCCTTATGGCCAAGTTCCCATCTTGGTCGAACGCGATCTGATTCTGTACGAGTCGAACATCATCAACGAGTACATCGATGAGCGTTTCCCGCACCCTCAGCTGATGCCCGGTGATCCAGTGGATCGCGCGCGCGTGCGTCTGTTCTTGCTGAACTTCGAGAAAGAATTGTTCGTGCACGTGAATACGCTGGAGCAGCGCAACGTCAAGGGCAATGAAAAGGAAGTGGAAAAGGCACGCCAGCACATCCGCGATCGCTTGACGCAACTGGCACCTGTATTCTTGAAGAACAAGTACATGCTGGGCGAAGGCTTCTCCATGTTGGACGTAGCCATCGCTCCCCTGTTGTGGCGCCTGGACTACTACGGCATTGAGCTGAGCAAGAACGCTGCACCTTTGCTCAAGTATGCGGAGCGCATCTTCTCGCGCCCTGCTTACATTGAGGCACTGACACCCTCTGAAAAGGTCATGCGCAAGTAATTTGCGCATTGTGCGATCTTTGAGTTTTTTGCTGTTTGCTGGAATTTGTACATGAACGAGCCCACCACCACATCCACACGGCCGTATTTGATTCGCGCCCTTCATGAGTGGTGTACGGACAATGGGCTGACGCCTTATTTGGCAGTCAAAGTGGATCGTTCTGTACAGGTGCCTCGCGAGTTTGTGCGAGACGGTGAGATCGTGCTGAACGTCAGCTATGACGCGACAGGTAATCTGCAGCTGGGCAATGAATACATTGAATTCAAAGCCCGCTTTGGTGGAAAGTCCCGTGAAATCATGGTGCCTGTGGAGCGTGTGCAAGCGATTTATGCACGTGAATCTGGGCAAGGCATGTCTTTTCCGGTAGTGGATGATTTGCTGGCGGAGCTCCCAGATGATGCTGGTGGATTAGATGTGCGTGGTGCACAAGCTGCCGCGTCCATAGCGTCGAAGGGGCAAGATGAAGATGCCGCTTCTGCTGCGCAATTGATGCAATTGGTAACTTCCACACACAAGCCTGTCGAGGATGGCAATGATGAGCCGCGTCCGCCTGCTGGCGGTGCAGGTCGTCCTGCACTAAAACGCGTCAAATAGGTATAAAGCCTTTTTGGGTAGAAAACTTGTATTAGAATCTCGGTCTTCGCCGGTTTAGCTCAGTTGGTAGAGCACCCGCCTTGTAAGCGGTAGGTCGTCAGTTCGAATCCGACAACCGGCACCAAACTTAGGTGCTTTTTGGTGAAGTACCTTGTCCCGGTGGCAAATTGCAAAACTTGTGCCGTGGATAGCCGGTTTAGCTCAGTTGGTAGAGCACCCGCCTTGTAAGCGGTAGGTCGTCAGTTCGAATCCGACAACCGGCACCAAATTTTAAAAAAGACCCTCAAGGGTCTTTTTTTTTGCCTACTGCGGCTGTGGTGCTTTGAGCTGCTTACTGCGGAGTCTGCCAAGGAGAGCTGCTCAAGACTTTGAGCTGAATCTGCGCAACATCCCAGCCTTTGGTGCGCAAGTGTGCCTCCAGGGCGGGTAGCAAGTAGCGCACTTTGCTTGCTGCGGCATTGTTTTTGAGAATCAGGCTCCACGTACTGCCTTGGATAGGGCCGGGTTGGATACTGTTGCGCAAACCGGGTGGCAAGAGGGGCTCAATCGCTTTCATGCGTGCGTTCGCTTCCCGTGCTTGGCGCACCAGTTGGGACAGGGTGGGCGAAGACTGGGCGGCTTGCTCTAAAGAGACGGCGATATGGCGGCGCGAATGCATGGCGTTGGACCTCGGGAGTGCTTGTCCATTATGAGTCGCTCTGTTGCTTGTGCGTTGGCGCAAGGGTGCTCTGGTGGCAAAGCATGAGCGGCAGTTAGAATCAATTTTTGGCTTCCAGCGCAAAGACTCTTGTTTTTACGTTGCGTGAGCCCATCTGCATGGCAACTCTATACTAGGGATTTGGCTGCTGCTGGTGCTTTTTCGGCGCTGGTAAGCGGCTTCCGTTCGCATGGTCAACTTTCTCACCAAACTTTTCGGCAGCCGCAACGACCGGCTTCTCAAACAGTACCGCAAGGCGGTGGCTCGCATCAATGCGATGGAGTCGGAGCTCGAAAAGCTCGATGACCAAACCTTAAAAGCGAAAACCCAAGAATTCAAAGACCGCTTGGCACAGGGTGCTTCGCTGGATGAGTTGCTGGAAGAAGCATTTGCCGTGGTGCGTGAAGCGTCTAAACGCGTCATGAAGATGCGCCACTTTGACGTGCAGTTGATGGGCGGCATGGCCTTGCATCAAGGCAAAATTGCTGAAATGCGCACCGGTGAAGGCAAGACGCTCACGTCAACGCTGCCTGTGTACTTGAATGCACTGTCCGGTGATGGTGTGCACGTGGTGACGGTGAACGACTATCTGGCCAGTCGCGATGCCGAAACCATGCGTCCGCTCTACCACTTCCTGGGGCTGTCGGTCGGTGTGAATCTGCCCAATGCGCCGCGTGAAGACAAGCAATTGGCCTATTTGGCGGACATCACCTACGGCACCAACAACGAATACGGCTTCGACTATCTGCGCGACAACATGGTCTACGACAAGGCCGACCGCGTGCAGCGCGCGTTGAACTACGCGATTGTCGACGAGGTGGACTCGATCTTGATTGACGAGGCACGCACGCCTTTGATCATCTCGGGTCAGGCGGATGACAACACGACCATGTACCAAGCCATCAACCAGCTGGCGCCCCAGCTGGTGCGCCAAGAAGGCGAGGCAGACCCGCGTACCGGTGAAGGCGTTACCAAGCCCGGTGATTTCACTGTGGATGAAAAGAGTCACCAAGTCTTCTTGACCGAAGAGGGGCATGAAAAGGCCGAAAGCATTTTGGCAGCCGCAGGCTTGCTGCCTGAAGGTGCGTCGCTGTACGACCCATCCAACATCGCTCTGGTGCACCATTTGTACGCTGCTCTGCGTGCCCACCATATCTACCACCGTGATCAGCACTACGTGGTGCAAAACGGCGAAGTGGTGATCGTGGATGAGTTCACGGGCCGCTTGATGTCGGGCCGCCGCTGGAGTGATGGCCTGCACCAGGCCGTAGAAGCCAAGGAAGGGGTGGCCATTCAGGCTGAGAACCAGACCATGGCCTCCATCACCTTCCAGAATTACTTCCGCCTGTACCACAAGCTGTCGGGCATGACTGGTACTGCGGATACGGAAGCCTACGAGTTCCAGAGCATCTATGGTTTGGAAACGGTGGTGATTCCGCCCAACAAGCCCAGCAAGCGCGAAGACCAGCTCGATCGCGTCTACAAGACCACTCCCGAGAAGTACAACGCAGCGATTGAAGACATTCGCGAATGCCACGAGCGCGGCCAGCCCGTGCTGGTGGGTACGACTTCGATTGAAAACTCGGAGATCATTGACCAGTTGCTGACCAAGGCTGGTTTGCCCCACCAAGTGCTCAATGCCAAGCAGCACGCCAAGGAGGCGGACATCATCGCCCAAGCCGGCCGCAAGGGCATGATCACCATCGCCACCAACATGGCGGGCCGTGGTACCGACATTGTGCTGGGCGGCAACATCAGCAAGCAGGAAGCGGCCATTTATGCCAATCCGGAGCTGGATGATGCCACCAAGGCCGAGCAGATCGCTGCGCTGCGTGCGCAGTGGCAAAAAGACCATGAAGAGGTCAAGGCGCTGGGTGGTCTGCGCATCATCGCCACCGAGCGCCATGAGTCGCGCCGTATTGATAACCAGCTGCGTGGCCGTTCGGGCCGCCAGGGCGACCCCGGGTCTTCACGCTTTTATTTGAGCTTGGATGACCAGCTGATGCGTATCTTTGCGGGTGACCGCGTGCGCGCCATCATGGATCGCCTGAAAATGCCTGAAGGCGAAGCGATTGAAGCGGGCATTGTGACCCGCTCTATCGAGTCGGCCCAGCGCAAGGTGGAGGCGCGCAACTTTGACATGCGCAAACAGCTGCTGGAGTACGACGACGTCTCCAACGACCAGCGCAAGGTGATCTACCAGCAGCGCAATGACATTTTGGATACCTCTGATCTGAGCGAAATGATCACGGTCATGCGCGAAGACTGTATCTCTGACATGGTGCGCCAGTACGTGCCTGCCGAGTCGATGGAAGAGCAGTGGGACTTGCCTGCGCTTGAAAAAGCACTGGCCGACTGGCAGGTGCATGTGGACTTGCAAGGCATGGTCAAGGCCTCTGACAGCATCACCGATGAAGACATCTTGGAAGCCTGTGTGAAGGCCGCCAACGACGTGTATCAAGGCAAGCTGGATTTGGTGGGCTCCGAGCAGTTTATGAACTTCCAACGCGCGGTGCTGCTGCAAAGCTTTGACACCAACTGGCGTGACCATTTGGCCGCGCTGGACTATCTGCGCCAAGGTATTCACCTGCGTGGCTTTGCCCAAAAGCAGCCCAAGCAGGAATACAAGCGCGAAGCGTTTGAGCTGTTCCGCCAGTTGATTGACCAAGTCAAGAACGAAGTGACGCGTGTGCTGCTCACGGTGCGTATCCAGCAGCCTGAGCAACTGGAGCAGGCCGCACAAAGCATTGAAGAGCATGCCGAAAGCGTGCAAGGCGGTATGCATTACGCCAGTGCGGACAGTGACAAGAGCGACAGCTTTGAGCTGCCGCCCGGTGTGCGCGTGGGCCGCAACGACCCCTGCCCTTGCGGCAGCGGTGAAAAGTTCAAAAACTGCCACGGCAAGTTGAACTAAGCGGCTGAGCGGGTAACACCGTCATCCCCAAAGAACACGGGCGCAGGCCCGTGTTTTGCGTTGTGTGGCATGGTTTTTTACCCATAATGGCCGTCTAACTGTTTCTCTGTAGGAAGCCCTGCAATGCCTGTGAATTTGCCTGTTCCCGTCGCCGCTGACCTGTTTGCCGTCGCTGGTGTGCGTATTGGTGTGACCGAAGCCGGTGTGCGCAAAGCCAACCGCAAAGACCTGACCGTGTTTTTGCTGGATGAAGGCGCCAGCGTGGCAGGCGTGTTCACGCAAAATCGTTACTGCGCAGCCCCTGTGCAGGTGTGCCGTGAGCACCTGGCGGCAGGCCAAAGCATTCGTGCCATGGTGATCAATACGGGCAATGCCAACGCGGGCACGGGCGCAGCCGGCCTGGCCAATGCGCGCAAGACCTGTGAGGCACTGGCCCAAGCGCTGGGCGTGAGCGCGCAGCAAGTGCTGCCGTTTTCGACCGGCGTGATCATGGAAGAGCTGCCGGTGGGCCGCATCGTGGCTGGTCTGCCTGCGGCGATTGCCGCGGCCAAGGCCGATAACTGGGCGTTGGCCGCCGAAGGCATCATGACCACCGACACGCAGCCCAAGGCCTATAGCCGCCAGCTGCAAGTGGGTGGCAAGACCGTGCACATCACCGGCATCAGCAAGGGCGCCGGCATGATTCGCCCCAATATGGCCACCATGCTGGGCTATCTGGCCACCGACGCAGCCATTGCACCGGAGTTGCTGCAGGATTTGGTCAAGGAGCTGGCCGACGGCTCTTTCAACCGCGTCACGATCGATGGCGACACCTCCACCAACGATTCGTTCGTGCTGGTAGCCACCCACCAGGCGGGCAACGCTGCAATCACCAACTGGGACAGCGCCGATGCCCAGGCTTTGAAAGCGGCGCTGCAGGACGTGGCGCGTTTGCTGGCCCAAGCGATTGTGCGTGACGGCGAAGGTGCCACCAAGTTCATCACCGTGCAGATTGACGGCGGCAAGACCGAAGCAGAATGCCGTTTGGCGGCCTATGCGATTGCTCATTCGCCCTTGGTGAAGACCGCGTTCTTTGCTTCAGACCCGAACTTGGGGCGCATTCTGGCTGCTGTGGGCTACGCCGGCATTGCCGATCTGGACCAGACCAAGATTGACCTGTACCTGGACGATGTGCACGTGGTGGTCGATGGCGGGCGCAATCCCTCTTACCAGGAAGAAGACGGCCAGCGTGTGATGAAGCAGCAGGAAATCACCGTGCGCGTGAACCTGGGGCGCGGCCAGGCCAGCCAGACGGTGTGGACGTGCGACTTCAGCCATGACTACGTGACCATCAACGCCGACTACCGCTCTTGATGAGCGGTGGCGTTGCCAAGCGCAATGCCCTGCAGGCTTGGTGGCAATCGTTTGCCGTGGCGCTGCCACTGTCTGGACGATTGCGCCGCGCCTGCACAGCACAGGCGGGCTGAGCGTTGTGCAACGCTGCAAACGCAATGAGGAGCCTGGTGGCTCCTTTGTGTTTTAGGAGCTATTGGCGCTGGTGAATCAATGATTTCAAGGTGTTTTCTATTTGAAATGCTTTGAAATCAGGCGCAAACAGCTATCAAAAAAATGAATGGAGGCAGACTGTGCAAGATGTGATGAACCCGTTGGAGCGCTTGGTAGAGCGCGCCGAGCAGTTGATGCAGCGCATTGAGTCGGTGCTGCCCCAGCCCCTGCAAGCGCCCGCCGACTGGAGTGCCGCGATTGCCTGGCGCTACCGCAAGCGTGCCAATGGCTGCGGCGTGCTGGAGCCGGTGCGCCACGTGGGGGCGATGCAGCTGTCGGACCTGCAGAACATCGACGGCCAAAAGGACAAGATTGCGCGCAACACCGAGCAGTTTGTGCAGGGGCGCACGGCCAACAACGTGCTGCTGACGGGCGCGCGCGGCACGGGCAAGTCGTCGCTGATTCGGGCCTGCTTGCACGCCTATGCGCCGCAGGGGCTGCGCCTGATTGAGGTGGACAAGGCGGATTTGACCGACTTGCCCGACATCGTCGACGTGGTCGCCGGTCGCCCCGAAAAATTCATCATCTACTGCGACGACCTGAGCTTTGAAGAGGGCGAGCCCGGCTACAAGGCCATGAAGTCGATCCTGGATGGCTCGGTCAGCGCCGCCACGCCCAATGTGCTGGTCTACGCCACCAGCAACCGCCGCCATTTGCTGCCCGAGTACATGAGCGACAACCTGCAAACCTCCAAGGGCAAGGACGGTGAGATCCACCCCGGTGAGGTGGTGGAGGAGAAAATCTCGCTGTCCGAACGCTTTGGCCTGTGGGTGAGCTTCTACCCCTTCAGCCAGGACGAATACCTGCGCGTGGTGGCGCAGTGGCTGCGTTCCATGGGGTTGCCTGACGACGCCATCCAAGCCGCAGAACCTGAAGCCCTGGTCTGGGCGCTGGAGCGTGGCTCGCGCAGCGGCCGTGTGGCCCAGCAGTTTGCGCGCGACTACGCGGGCCGCAACCAAGGTGTGGCGGCCCCGCACCAACGCATTGCCGACGTCGACGGCTTGACTGACGGCGCGGAAATTTAAGAAAGCAGATTTTTGACAGTGACTACTCCTGCAGAACGTAAACATACCGAAGTTGCCGTAGGCGTGCTGATCCGCGACAGCGACGGGGCCTTGCTCATCACCAGCCGCCCGGAGGGCAAGCCGCGTGCGGGCTGGTGGGAGTTTCCCGGCGGCAAGCTCGAAGCGGGTGAGACCGTGGAGCAGGCCTTGCGCCGCGAGTTGCAGGAGGAGCTGGGTATCACCATCACGAACTGCATGGCCTGGAAGGTGACCGAGCACGCCTACAGCCACGCGCTGGTGCGCCTGCACTGGTGCAAGATCACGCAGTGGCAGGGTGATTTTGAAATGCGCGAAGGCCAGCAAATGGCCTGGCAGCAGCTGCCGCTGCACGTGCGCCCGGTGCTGGAGGGGTCGCTGCCCGTGCTGCAGTGGCTGAGCGAAGAGCGCGGCCTGCCTTTTGACGCCAGCGTGTACGCAGTGCCAGAGCTGCAAAAATAAGAGCTGCTAGCGCTAAAAATAAAGGGATTGCAATACAAATGTGTTGCAATCCCTTTTTCTATCAGCGCAAGCAGCTATGGTTTTTAGTCGCTCTCCGTGCGTGGATCACCGAAGGGGTTGTCTTGCGGCGGCGGTGCGGGCACGCGAAACGCTTCGGCCGCCCAGGCACCCAGATCAATGTCTTTGCAACGCACGCTGCAAAACGGGCGTGAGGGGTTGCTGGGTGCAAACAAGCTGGGGCCGCCACAGGTGGGGCACGAAACCGTAGGCGGAGTGTTGGGTGCGGTGTTCTCACTCATACCGTGCAGTCTGACACAAGGCTGCAGTTATGCGCACAAGGTCAACTCGAAAGCCGCGTTTTCCGTGGTCGATTGCAGGCTGCCACTTTCGTTGGGGCGCACCAGGCGCACCGACACCATCAAACGGTTGGCGCTGATCTCCGGAATCAGGCCGGAGTCTGCATGGATGCGCAGGCGCAGCAGCTGGTAGGCCTTGCCTGCAGGCAGTGCTTGTTGAAACTGTCCGTTGCTGGCCGCGACCTTTTGGGGAGAGCCGGTTTGGCGTAGCAAGCCCAGCAGCAGTCCGAGTGCATCGGACAACGGCTTGAGGCACTGGGTCCACTGCTGCAAGTCGGCTTGGCGCTCATGCGCGGGTTTGTTTTGCCAGCGGTGGTAGGCAGGCAGGTCAAAGCTGCTGGTGCCACCGGGAATGCTGATGCGGCTGCGAATAGCCATCAGCCAATCAATTTCTGTCAGTGGCTGGCCGGTTTTGCCGTTTTGCGCGTGCAGCGCGCTGTAGCACTGATCGAGCTGGGCAATGATGTTGTCCAGCATGTCTTGGGCAATCGCGGGGTTGTCCCGCAGGCCTTCGAACATGTTTTTGTGGCGATCCAGGTCGCGCAGCAGATCCGATTTGAGGTCGGCACGCGCCGCAACTTCCATCGTCTCAAAGATGGTGGCCAGCGCAAAGTGGTGATCTACGGGAGATTCGCGCGTGACGAGTTCGGACAAACGCCGGAACAATTGTTCCAGTCGCAAATAAGTGCGTAAGCGTTCGTTGAAAGGGTACTCGTAAAGAATCACGCTGACAGTATCCCAGTAGGCTCAGGCGAAAAAATGGGTGTTGGCAGCGTCTGTGCACGAAGCATGCCAAGTGTTACAGGCGCATTGGCTGCCATCATAGCTGTAACTGTGCCGAAATTGATAGCACTTCTTGACGTAATGCAGCGAAATCGAGCCCATCGTTGTAGATGACCCAGTCTGCAGCGGCTCTGCGCTGTGTGCGCGTGGCCTGTGCTGCCATGATTTTTTCTATCGCCGCACGCTCTAGGCCATTGCGCGCTATGACGCGCTGGATTTGGGTCTCTTCCTCGCAGTCCACCACCACCACGGCGTGGAGTTGCTGGCGCCAGCGCCCAGACTCCACCAGCAGTGGCACATCAAAGACCAGTAGCCGGGTGCCGCACGCTTCGGCTTGCAAAGCTTGGCGGTCGGTCAGGGTGCCAATCAGGGGGTGAACAATGGCTTCCAAGCGCTGCTTGGCGCAAGGGTCTTGAAAAATCAGGTCGCGCATGAAGGCGCGGTTGAGCGCTCCCTGCGCATCGATTGCTTGCGAGCCAAACGCTGCTTCGATGGGGGCAATCGCCAGCCCGCCGGCGGAGGTCAGGCTGCGGGAGATGGCGTCTGCGTCGATGATGGCGGCACCCGCCTGCGCCAAAATTTGGGCGACTGTGCTTTTGCCACTGCCGATGCCGCCGGTCAGGCCTATACGTCGAGCACGCTGCATCTTTACAAACCCAAGGAGCGCAATACGGTGGCCAGAATACGCTCATGGCCAAAGAACATGGCGGTAAAACCTGCGCCAGCCAAAAAAGGGCCAAAGGGAATGTAACCGCCTTCGCGCAGTTTGCTGTTCAGCTTCATGGTAATGCCGACGATGGCGCCAATCACTGATGCCATCAAAATAATCGGGACCAGCGCTTGCCAGCCAAACCATGCGCCCAGCGCCGCAAAGAGTTTGAAGTCGCCGTAGCCCATGCCCTCTTTGCCAGTGACCAGCTTGAAGAGCCAGTAAATGCTCCACAAAGAACCATAGCCTGCAACCGCACCCCATAGCGCGCTGGGCAGATTAATTCCTGTCCACCCCAAAGCCGTGCTCAGCAGGCCTGCCCAAAGCAAGGGAAGGGTGATGTCGTCCGGCAGCAGGGTGGTGTCCCAGTCGATCAACGCCAGGGTCAGCAGCGCAGCACTAAAGCCGCACCACGCCCAGGCTTCATAGGTGAAGCCCCAGCGGTGAATGCACCATGCAAACACTGCTGCGGTAGTGATCTCGACCAGAGGGTAGCGCGCACTGATGCCTTGTTTGCATGCACGGCATTTGCCGCGTAAACCAATCCAACTCAGCACGGGAATGTTTTCGTACCAACAGATGACATGGCCGCAGTGGGGGCAGCGCGAGCGTGGCTGGCACAGGGTGAGTGCAGGTGCCGTAGCGCTGTATGTTTTGCCCGCTTTTGCGGCTTGGTGCTCTGCGCACTCGGCATCCCACTGTGCCTCCATGATGAGCGGAAGGCGATGGATCACCACATTCAAAAAACTACCAATCAGCAGGCCCAGCAGCGCTGCCAAGGCAACGTCGCCTTGCATAAGGAAATCCATCAAACCACTTGCCCCAATTTGAAGATAGGCAGATACATGGCCACCACGATGCCGCCAATAATGCCGCCCAAAAACACGATGATGATGGGCTCCATCAAGCTGGAAAGCCCAGCCACCATTTCATCCACTTCTTGCTCATAAAAGTCTGCAGCCTTGGACAGCATGTGATCGATTGAGCCAGATTCTTCGCCAATCGCGCACATTTGCAGCACCATCGACGGAAATACATTGGCGTTGCTCATAGCAATATTCAAGCTGGTGCCGGTAGAGACTTCATTTTGAATGCGATCGGTGGCTTCTTTGAACACGCTGTTGCCCGATGCGCCGCCCACGGAGTCCAGGGCTTCCACCAAAGGTATGCCTGCGGCGAACATGGTGGAGAGGGTACGTGTCCAGCGTGCCACGCAGGACTTGTCGATAAGCGTGCCAAAAATGGGCATTTTGAGCAGCATGCGATCCATGGCCCGCTGCATTTTTGGACTGCGCCTCCATGCCTGCATAAAAAAGTACCCTCCCGCGCCCAGTACTCCAAATATCAGCCACCAATATTCCACAAAGAATTCACTGATGGCCATAACCAGCAGCGTAGGCGCTGGTAAGTCGGCGCCAAAAGAAGTGAAAACCTCCTTGAACGCTGGAATCACAAAAATCATGATGACCGTGACCACGATGAAAGCCACGATGACCACAGAGGTCGGATACATCAAAGCGGACTTGATCTTGCTTTTGATGGCCTCGGTTTTTTCCATGTAGGTCGCCAAGCGATCCATCAGCGTTTCCAAAATACCTGCGGCTTCACCGGCTTCAATCAAGTTGCAGTACAAGGCATCGAAGTACATGGGGTGTCTGCGAAATGCCACGCTCAGCGATGTGCCGGTTTCCACATCCTGGCGGATGTCGTTGAGCAACTTGGTGACGCTGGCATTGGGGTTGCCTCGTCCCACAATGTCAAAAGACTGCAGCAATGGCACCCCGGCTTTCATCATGGTGGCCATCTGGCGGGTAAACAAAGCGATGTCTTTGGGCTTAATTCTTTTACCCGTGCGCATGTTGCGCTTTTTCAGCTTGGTGATGAAAACACCTTGTCTACGCAAAGAAGCTTGCACCTGTGCTTCTCCAGCTGCCCGCATTTCTCCGCGTAACTCTTTGCCTTGACGGTCTTTACCCGCCCATTCAAAGACGAACTCTTTGGCAGTGGCTTTGCCTCTTGCTGCGTGTGCCATACCGCTGCTCCCTCTGCTGTCAGTGTTGTTGTTAAATGTTTTGCAGGCAGCTTGTTTTCGCGGCCTGGCTTCAAATCAAAACTTGGGTGTCAGAGATTGGTGACGGCCAAGACCTCTTCTAAAGAGGTGACGCCCAGCTTCACCTTGTCCAGACCAGATTCACGCAAAGACTTCACCCCTTCAAGCTTGGCTTGCGCTGCGATATCCAGCGCACTGCCATCGCGCAAAATAATTTGTTGCAGTGCTTCGCTGATCGGCATTACTTGGTAGATACCGACACGACCTTTATAGCCGTTGTTGCAAGCACTGCAGCCGACCGCTTTGTAAGGCACCCATGTGCCATCTAGCTGATTGCTTGCATAGCCTGCTTCGAGCAGCGTTTCGTGGGGCACCTCGTGTGGTTGCTTGCATTGCGGGCACAAACGACGGGCCAAGCGCTGCGCAGTAATCAAAATGACGCTGGATGCGATATTGAAGGGGGCAATGCCCATGTTGCGCATCCGCGTGAGGGTGGTCGGCGCATCGTTGGTATGCAGCGTGGATAGCACCAAGTGTCCGGTTTGCGCGGCTTTGATGGAGATGTCGGCAGTCTCCAGGTCGCGAATTTCGCCGACCATGATGACGTCAGGATCTTGGCGCAAGAAGGACTTCAATGCCGTCGCAAAAGTGAGACCGGCCTTTTCATTGACGTTGACTTGATTGACCCCCGGCATATTGATTTCAGACGGATCTTCTGCTGTTGAGATATTGACGCCGGGCTTGTTCAGCAGGTTCAAACAACTGTAGAGGGACACGGTTTTGCCGGAGCCTGTGGGCCCAGTCACCAAAATCATGCCGTAGGGGCGTTGAATGGCGTCGAGCAGGCGTTTTTTTTCATCGGCTTCATAGCCTAGGGCATCAATCCCCATCTTGGCAGTGTTCGGATCCAAAATACGGATCACGATTTTTTCGCCAAACAGGGTTGGAAGTGTGGAGACACGAAAATCAATCACACGGTCGGCACCCACCTTGAGCTTCATGCGGCCATCTTGTGGAACGCGTTTTTCAGAAATGTCCAGGCGAGAGATGACCTTGATGCGTGATGCCAGCTTTTCCTTGATAGCAATGGGGGGCGAGGCAATTTCGCGCAACTCTCCATCAATGCGAAAGCGTACGCGGTAAGTGTGCTCGTAAGGCTCAAAGTGCAAATCGGATGCGCGCATATTGAACGCATCAATCAGCATTTTGTGCAAAAACTTGACGACCGGAGCATCTTCAACTTCGGAGGCGCCTACGTCTTTTTCTTCATTCTCAGGGATGTCTTTGATGTCATCGAACTGAAAATCACCATCGGCGTTGAAGGTGTCTAGTGCCTCCGTCACGCTCTTGGTGCTGGATTCGACGAGACGAAGCAGCTTGTCGTGTTCGACGATGACCCAGTCCACACCCATTTGGGCGGTGAATTTGATTTTTTCCGCAGCCTCCTTGTCGGAGGGGTCTGCGGTTGCGACGACTAAGCGGTTACCCCGTTTGAGCAGTGGCAGCACTTTGTGCGTAGCACACAACTTGGTATCAAGCAGATCCTTTGGTAGCCGCGCAGGGTCTACCGCATCCAAGTCCAGCAAAGGTGTGCTGAAAATATGTGCAATGCAATGGGCCAAATCGATGGCAGGCAGGCGTCCACTGGCAACCAGCTGTGCCACAAAGCTATTTTTGCTGGCACTGGCTTTGTGGGAAATTTCCTGCGCAGCAGCCTCGGAAAGGTGCCCTGCGCTGACCAAAGCGCGGGCCAAGCCCGCAAGTGGAGTGGTCATAGTGGACGTGAGGGTGTGAGCAGTTGTAGCAGCAGTCATTGCCCAAGCATGGGAGTTTCGTTTATGTGATGCGAGCATCATCCCCGATAGCGAAGACACTGTATAGATGTAAAAAGCCTGCAGGAGCAGGCTTTTTCACTAGGTTTGACGTGCTAGGCATAAAACGCACGTACCTTTGCTTACATGGTCATGTGCGCCGCAGCAACAGATGTGCGGCCAACTGCTCCATGGCTTGCGTGAAAGGGTTGGTGGGCAGCATCTCCAGTGCGGCGATGGCGCGCATGGCTTCGTCGTGCGCGGCTTGGCGGGTTGCGTCAAGTGCTCCGGTCGTTTTCACAATTTGCAAAATACTCTGCAACTGATCTGTGGAGCCTTGCTCAATTGCTTGACGCACGATCTGCGCATCGGTGACATTGGCCCGTTGCATGGCAATGATGAGAGGGAGTGTGCACTTGCCTTCGCGCAAGTCATCGCCTAGGTTTTTGCCCATTTCATGGGCGTCGCCGTCATAGTCTAAAACGTCGTCGATGATCTGGAAGGCTGTGCCCAATGCTTGGCCAAAAGTGGCGCAAGCCGCTTCTACTGCGGGCGAAGTATTGGCCAAGATGGCTGCAATTTGGGTACTGGCCTCAAACAACTTGGCAGTTTTAGAGCGAATGACGTGCAAATACCCGTTTTCATCCAGGGATGCGTCGTGGGTGTTGATGAGTTGCTGCACTTCACCTTCGGCAATGATGTTGGTGGCATCTGACAGCACTTGCAATATGCGCATATTGCCTGCTTCCACCATCATCTGAAAGGAGCGGGTGTGCAAGAAGTCGCCCACCAGCACGCTGGCGGGGTTGCCAAACGACTCGTTGGCGGTTGGGCGGCCACGGCGCATGGTGGACTCATCCACCACATCGTCATGCAGCAAGGTGGCGGTGTGGATCAATTCCACCACGGCTGCCAGCAAGTGCTTGTGAGGATGGCTGTTGCCCAGCGCGTTGCTCACCATCAACAGCAGCGCAGGCCGCAAACGCTTGCCGCCCGCCGCAATGATGTAGTGGGAAATCTGACCGATGAGGGGGACACTGGTTGTCAGGCGCTGTGCGATGACACGGTCCATCGCCTGCATGTCTTCGGCGATCAGAGCGAGGGGGTTGGAAGTAAGAGTTGCTGTATTCAAGGTAATGCCACCAAGAGAGTGGCCAATTATAGGAAGAGCCACTCGATATCCTAGTCGGAATAAGGTTGGGGGCTTGGGCGGCAATAGATGTTTGTGCGTACAATAGTCGGCTTCCGTAGAAAATCGTCTGCGGAGACTCAAGAATCGAAAGAGGTTTACATGTACGCGGTCATAAAAACCGGCGGCAAACAGTATCGTGTTGCTGCTGGCGAAAAAATCAAGGTAGAACAGATTGCTGCGGACGTAGGCCAGGAAATCGTGATCGACCAAGTTTTGGCAGTCGGCAACGGCGCAGAACTGAAGGTTGGCACTCCCCTGGTGTCCGGCGCAACTGTGAAGGCAACGATTGTTGCTCACGGCAAGCACGACAAAGTACGCATCTTCAAGCTGCGTCGTCGTAAGCACTACGCTAAATCCCAAGGCCATCGCCAGCAGTTCACAGAGCTGCAAATCGTGGCGATTGCTGCTTAATTCTGAAGGAGCTAAGTCATGGCACAGAAAAAAGGCGGCGGCTCTACGCGCAACGGACGTGACTCCAAGCCAAAAATGCTGGGTGTGAAGGCCTTCGGTGGCGAGTTGATCAGCGCAGGCTCGATCATCGTGCGCCAGCGTGGTACCAAGTTCCACCCCGGCACCAACGTCGGTATCGGCAAGGATCACACTTTGTTTGCTTTGGTGGACGGTCACGTGTCTTTTGACACCAAGGGCGCTCTGTCCAAGCACACTGTCAGCATCACGCCTGCTGCTTAATCAGCGCAAGCGTCAGCTGACTCACACAAAGCCCCGATGCGTCGGGGCTTTGTTGTTTTTTGAAGCAGAGCGGTTAATGCCCCTTTGCAGCAGGCCAAGCCAATGCTTGGCTTATGCTTTCAGACCGGCACCGTGGGTGCTCGTCTCTCTAATGAATCACGGAAAAGCCTCATGAAGTTCGTCGATGAAGCCTATATTGAAATTGCCGCCGGCGATGGTGGTAATGGCGCAGCCACGTTCCGCCACGAAAAATACAAGGAATTCGGCGGACCCGACGGTGGTGACGGCGGCCGTGGTGGTCACGTCTATGCCGTGGCTGATGTGAATTTGAATACGCTGATTGACTACCGTTACTCCCGGCGCCACGAAGCGCAGCGCGGTGAAAACGGTATGGGCAATGACATGTTTGGTGCAGCCGGTAAAGACATTACGCTGCGCCTGCCTGTGGGCACGATCATTTCGGATGAAGAAACCGGTGAAGTGCTACATGAGTTGCTGACACCTGGCGAAAAGATCATTTTGGCCAAGGGCGGTGACGGTGGCTTTGGTAACTTGCGTTTCAAGAGCGCGATCAACCGCGCACCGCGTCAGAAAACGCCCGGTCGCCCCGGTGAGCGTTTCGCGCTGAAGCTGGAGTTGAAGGTGCTGGCGGATGTCGGTCTGCTGGGGATGCCCAATGCCGGCAAGTCCACGTTTATCTCGTCGGTGTCCAATGCACGCCCCAAGATTGCGGACTATCCCTTCACGACCTTGCACCCCAATCTGGGCGTGGTGCGTGTGGGCCCAGAGCAAAGCTTTGTGATTGCCGACATTCCAGGGCTGATCGAGGGCGCATCCGACGGTGCGGGCCTGGGTCACCAGTTCCTGCGCCACTTGCAGCGCACACGCTTGCTGCTGCACATTGTCGATCTGGCACCGTTTGACGACGGCGTAGACCCGGTAGAGCAGGCCAAGGCCATTGTCCAAGAGCTCAAAAAATACGACGAAGAGCTCTACAGCAAGCCGCGCTGGCTGGTGCTCAACAAGCTGGACATGATCCCGGTCGAAGAGCGCGCCGCCAAGGTCAAAGACTTTGTGAAGCGCTTCAAGTGGAAGGGCCCCGTGTTTGAGATTTCGGCGTTGGCGCGCGAAGGCACCGAGCGTTTGGTGCAAGAGATCTTCAAGCACGTGCATGTGGTGCAGCAGGCAGAGCAGCCCCAAGAAGCAGAGTACGATCCACGTTTTGCTGGCGGTTCGCCAGAGTAAAACGCAGTCTTTCTGCTTCTTGATTGATAGCTTCTAGCGCTTGCTGCATAAGCGTTAGAGGCCTAAAAAGCTTTAAATCATGTCTTCCCATGTTTTGCAAGATGCACGCCGCATCGTGGTCAAGGTCGGCTCCAGTTTGGTGACCAATGAGGGGCGTGGCCTCGATGAAGCTGCGATTGAAGAGTGGTCGCGCCAGTTGGCAGCCCTCGTGCATGGTGATGACGGTGTTCGCCGCGAGGTGATCATGGTCTCCAGCGGCGCCGTGGCAGAAGGCATGAAGCGTTTGGGTTGGGCCACCCGCCCCAAAGAAATTCATGAGCTGCAAGCAGCCGCTGCCGTAGGGCAGATGGGCTTGGTGCAGATGTATGAAACCAAGCTGCGCAACCACCACGTGGGCAGTGCGCAGGTGCTGCTCACCCACGCGGACTTGGCCGATCGCGAGCGCTATCTGAATGCGCGCTCTACCTTGCTGACGCTGCTCAAGCTGGGCGTAGTGCCGGTGATCAACGAGAACGACACCGTGGTCAACGACGAAATCAAGTTCGGCGACAACGATACCTTGGGCGCGCTGGTTGCTAACTTGGTGGACGCAGATGCCTATGTGATCTTGACCGACCAAAAAGGCCTGTACACCGCAGACCCGCGGCGCAACCCTGATGCGCAATTTGTGCACGAAGCGCAGGCGGGCGATCCGCAGCTGGAAGCGATGGCCGGCGGTGCAGGCTCCAGCGTGGGCACGGGTGGCATGCTGACCAAGATTTTGGCGGCCAAGCGTGCGGCAGGCTCGGGCACCTCCACCGTGATTGCCTGGGGACGTGAGCCCGATGTACTGCTGCGCCTGACCCAGGGCGAATCGATTGGTACTTTGCTGGTGGCGCCCACGCACAAAAACCAAGCGCGTAAACAATGGATTCGCGATCACCTGCAAATGCGTGGTTCGGTCACCATCGATGCCGGTGCGGTGCTCAAACTGCGCGAGGAAGGTAAGAGCTTGCTGCCCGTGGGCATGGTGGCGGTGGACGGTGACTTTTCGCGCGGCGATGTGATTGCTGTGCGCGACGCGGAGGGCAAGGAGATTGCGCGCGGTTTGGCCAACTATTCCAGCGCCGAAGCCCGTTTGCTATGCAAGCATGCATCTTCTGAAGTGGAGCAGTTGCTGGGCTACTGTGGCGAGCCTGAGATGGTGCACCGTGACAATATGGTGGTGCAGCACTGAAGGTGCTGCGCGTGCGCCAATCCGTTTGGCAGCCATAAAAAATCCCGCTGTGCAGCAAGGCAAGCGGGATTTTTTGATTTACCGGTTATTAGCTTCGTTTTGCGGGTCTGGGTCAAAACTGGCACCGGGCGGAAGTTCCATCCCAGGGTTTTGAAGCAGACCATGACTGCGCAGGGGCTGTGCCGTGCGTGGCGCAGGTTGTGAGGGATCTTGCCCATCGCGTGGCCGCATGCCACTGCGCAGATAGCGGTTGCGCTGTTGCTCGGAGCGGGGTATGTAGCGAGCCAACTCAGTGAGTGCCATTTCATAGACACCCCGTTTGAACTCTACCACCACATCCAGTGGCACCCAGTAATCGTTCCAGCGCCAAGCGTCGAACTCTGGGTGGTCGGTGGCGCGCAGGTTCAAGTCCCAGTCTTGGCCGAGCAGCTGGAGTAAAAACCAGATCTGCTTTTGCCCCTTGTAATGACCACGCGCATCACGGCGTATGTAACGATCTGGCACCTCGTAGCGCAACCAGTCCCTTGTTCTTGCGACCACGCGAACGTGGTTGGGCATGAGACCCACTTCTTCATGCAATTCCCGGAACATGGCTTGCTCGGGGGTTTCACCCCGATCAATACCGCCTTGCGGAAACTGCCAGCTGTGGGTGCGAATGCGTTTGCCCCAGAACACCTGGTTCTTCTGGTTGAGCAGGATGATGCCGACGTTCGGGCGAAATCCGTCCCGGTCAAGCATAATCGAACCCCAATTTATATATTGCGTTCATTATGCATGGCCCCTTGTGATCGACAAGCGGGCCATGCCTATTTCCACTGAATTGCCAGTTCCATGAAAGCCTCCCAATTTCTTATCTCCACCCTCAAAGAAGCTCCGGCCGATGCCGAAGTGGTCAGCCACAAGCTCATGACGCGGGCTGGCATGATCAAAAAGCTGGGTGCAGGCATCTACAACTACATGCCCATGGGCTTGCGCGTGATCCGCAAGGTGGAAGCCATCGTGCGCGAGGAAATGAACCGCGCCGGTGCGATTGAGGTGACCATGCCCGTGGTGCAGCCCGCCGAGTTGTGGCAGGAAACCGGCCGCTTCGAGAAGATGGGTCCCGAGTTGCTGCGCATCCAGGACCGCCATGGTCGTGACTTCGTGATCCAGCCCACCAGCGAAGAGGTGGTGACGGACATCGCGCGCCAGGAGTTCAAGAGCTACAAGCAGTTGCCCAAGAACCTGTACCAAATTCAGACCAAGTTCCGCGACGAGCGCCGCCCCCGCTTTGGCCTGATGCGTGGGCGCGAGTTCATCATGAAGGACGCCTACTCCTTCGACAAAGACCGCGACAGCGCCCAGATCAGCTACCAGACCATGCGCGAAGCCTATAAGCGCATCTTTGACCGCTTTGGTCTGCAGTACCGCGCCGTGCGCGCCGACTCGGGTGCCATCGGCGGCGATCTGAGCGAAGAGTTCCAGGTGATCGCTTCGACCGGTGAAGACGCCATCGTCTACTGCCCCCACAGCGACTACGCGGCCAATATCGAAAAGGCCGAGTGCCTGCCGCCTGCCGGTCCCCGCCCTGCGGCGACCAAGGCCATGGAAAAGGTGGCGACCCCCGGCAATAGCACCTGCGAAGCCGTGGCAGCACAGCTGGGTCTGCCGCTGAGCCACACCGTGAAGTCGCTGGTGCTGGCCACCGATGAGACCAATGAAGCGGGCGAAATCGTCAAGACCCAGGTCTGGCTGCTGCTGCTGCGTGGCGACCATGAAATGAACGAGATCAAGGTCGGCAAGGTCGAGGGCCTGGCGGGTTTCCGTTTTGCTACCGTGGGCGAGATTGAAGCGCACTTTGGCTGCAAGCCCGGCTATCTGGGCCCCATCGGCCTGAAGCAGCCGGTGAAGCTGGTGGTGGACCGTGAAGTGGCCGTGATGGCCGACTGGGTCTGTGGTGCCAACGAGGAAGACTTCCACATCACTGGCGTGAACTTTGGCCGTGACCTGCTCGAGCCCACCGTGGTGGCCGACTTGCGCAATGTGGTGGCGGGTGACAAGTCCCCCGACGGCGCGGGCGAGCTGGCCATTGAGCGCGGCATTGAAATTGGCCACGTCTTCTATCTGGGCACCAAGTACTCCCAGGCCATGAATGCCACCTTCTTGGGCGACAACGGCAAGCCGCAGCACTTTGAAATGGGATGCTACGGCATTGGCGTGACCCGCCTGCCTGCAGCGGCCGTCGAGCAAAACCACGACGAGCGCGGCATGATCTGGCCCGATGCCATTGCGCCGTTCACTGTGGTGATTTGCCCCATCGGCATGGGCCGCAGCGAAGCCGTGAAGGCCGAAGCGGAAAAGCTGTACGCCGAACTGCTGGCACTGGGCGTGGACGTGATTCTGGACGACCGCGATGAGCGCCCTGGTGCCATGCTGGCCGATTGGGAACTGATTGGCGTGCCCCACCGCGTGGTGCTGGGTGACCGCGGCTTGAAGGAAGGCGTGGTGGAGTACCAAGCCCGCCGGGATACCGAGGCCACCAAGATTGCGCCTAGCGATGTGCTGGCCCACCTCAAGGCCAAGCTGGGCTTGTAATTAGCCGCAGCGCCACACAAAAGGCAGCCTTGGCTGCCTTTTTGCATTGATGGCAGCCAAGAACTGCGCCACACTGCGTGCTGCCAAGCCCATAACAACGACCGCATCACACGCCATGAGGGAAGTCCCACACCGAATCTGTACGCGCCGCCAGTGGCTGGGGGCGCTGTCTGCCTGCGCGGCCAGCGTGGCTGCGCCTGCATGGGCGGGGGCGCAGCTGGAAGAGCCGCTGGCCGATTCCGTGCGCAGTGCCTTGAGTGCGGCCGTGGGGGATTTGGCGCCGCCTGAGCCGGTGTTCGTCTCTACGGACGCACGCATCGCGTATCTGCGCTGGCTCACCACCATGAGCGACAGGCTGTATCGCCGCATTCCCGATTGGGAGGTGCGCCGTGATTTTCTGCAGACCGTGTGGTACGAAGCCAAGCGTGCGGGGCTGGAGGTATCGCTGGTGCTGGGGCTGATTCAGGTGGAAAGCGGTTTTCGCAAGTTTGCGGTGTCGGTGGCGGGGGCGCGTGGCTATATGCAAATCATGCCGTTTTGGACGCGCGTGATTGGCGATGGTGATGCGGGCAAGTTGTTTCACATGCAGACCAATCTGCGCTTTGGCTGCGTGATCTTGCGCCACTATCTGGAGCGTGAGCGGGGGGATCTGTTCATGGCGCTGGGGCGCTACAACGGCAGCCGCGGCAAAGACAAATACCCCAGCCTGGTGCTGGGTGCGCAAAAGCAGTGGATGTTTGATGCGAATGCACCGCGCCAAGTCTGAGGTGCCAGCCGATCGCGCTGCCGGGCTGGGTGGGCAGCGCTATTCATAATGTGAGCGGTTAGCGCTTAAAAAAAAAGGGATTCAGAGCTTTTATGCTCTGAATCCCTTTGTTCATTTACGCAAGCAGCTCTGTTTTTAAGAGCTCATCAAGGCACGCTGGGTGTCTCGGCAGAGGGGGGAGTGGCTGTTGCCGCTTGGTTGGGCTGCGCTGCTGGCTCTGCCGATGCCGCCATTCCCTGTGCCTCTGGGGCCGGCGCAGATGCCGCATGGGCCGCAGGCCCAGTCGCCGCAACGGCGGCCACTGCCGACAAGGTGGAGGCTGGGTGTGGCTGCTGGTGCGGCACCACGGCTTCCCCTTCTTGCATGCGCGTGACCAGCACCTGGTCGATGCGGTAGCTGTCCACGTCCATCACTTCAAAGCGATAGCCGCCCCAATCCACGCGGTCGGTGCGCCGTGGCACGCGGCGCAGCATCACCATCAAAAAGCCTGCCAGCGTTTCGTATTCCTCTTCGTTGGGCAGGGCGGCCAAGTCCAGAGAGCGCATCACGTCGTCGATGGGGGTGATGCCGTCGATCAGCCACGAGTTTTCATCGCGCTGAATGATTTGCTCCTCATCGTCGGGCGATACCAGATCGCCCATCACCGTACTCATCACGTCGTTCAGCGTCACCACGCCGACCACCAGGCTGTATTCGTTCAGGATGGCGGCAAAGTCTTCGTGGGCTTGCTGGAACTGGTCGAGCACTTCGGCCAGCGTCAGCTTGTCCGGCACCATCAAGATTTTGCGGATCAGGCTGTCGTCTTGCAGCGAAATGGGCTGGTTGTTGAGCACGCGCTGGAACAGGTCTTTGGCGTCCACATAGCCCACGATGTGGTCGATGTCGCCATCGCACACGGGGTAGGTGGAAAAAGGCTCCTCGGCAATGCGCGCCCGGATCACCTGGTCCGGGTCGTCACGCAGAAAGTAGGCAACGCTGTCGCGCTGCGTCATGGCTGAAGCCACCGTGCGCGTGTCTAGCTCGAAAATGTTGGCAATCGCCTGTTGCTCGCGCTCGGCCAGCACACCCGCACGGGCGCCGGCCTCGGTCATGGCCAAGATATCGTCCGAGGTGATTTGCTCATCGCGCTTGTCGGGCAGGCCCAGCAAGCGGATCAGGGCGTCGGTCAGGCGGCCATAGAACCACACCACCGGCTTGAAGAAGGTGATGCACAGCTGCATCGGGCCCAGCACGCGCAGCAGCAGCGCCTCGGGCTCGATCATGCTCAGGCGGCGCGGCAGCAAGTCCGCAAACAAGATGAACAGTGAGGTGATGACAAAGAAGGACAGCACCGAGCCCAGGTGCTGGGCCGAGCTCTCTGGCATCCACCAGGTCAAGATACCTGCCAGCGTGGTACTTAAAGCGCTTTCACCCACGATACCGCCCAAAATGGCGATGGCGTTTTGGCCCACTTGCACCACGGTGAAGTAGTCGCCGGGTTGCTCTTGCAGCTGGATGGCTTTTTCTGCACGGGGGTCGCCTTCGTCGGCCATCTGTCGCAGACGCAGACGGCGGGAAGCGGCCAAGGAAATCTCGGCCACGGCTACGAAGGCGCTGGCAGCAATCAGCAGCGCAATGATGAGCAGGCTTTGGGTGAGCGTCATAAGTCAGTGGGATGGCAGGTGACGGCCGAATGTCACCATTGTGCATGCCTCCTTCGCATGCAGGCATCAGGATTGCCTCGTACCGCTGCCCTGCGGCCGAGAACGAAAAAACCGCCCCTGTGGGCGGTTTTGGATAAAGCAGGGGCCATGCCAGTCGAACTGGTCATTGGGGTTGGCAGTGGTCCCAAAGTGTGCATCTGGCGCGGATCAGGCCTGGCCGTTGATCACTTGTTGCAACTCGCCCGATTCGTACATCTCCATCATGATGTCCGAGCCGCCGATGAATTCGCCCTTGATGTACAGCTGGGGAATGGTGGGCCAGTTGCTGTAGTCCTTGATGCCTTGGCGAATTTCCTGGTCTTCCAGTACGTTCACGGTGGCAATGGCCTTGGGCTCGACGCCGCAGGCCTTCAAAATTTGAATGGCACGGCCCGAGAAGCCGCACATGGGGAAGCTGGCGCTGCCCTTCATGAACAGCAGGATGTCGTTGTTTTTGACCAGTTGGTCAATGCGTTGTTGTACGTCGCTCATGGGGATCTCCTTGCAGGGGAGCCAGGGTTTGCGCAACCCGGCAATCCTGTCGATTATTTCACTGTATTGGCTGCCGCGGCAGATTCCGGGATTTGACCGCCCGTGCAGCGGTCCATACCCGCCAGATCCTGGCGGCTGTGCACCTGCGTAAAACCGGCCGTGCGCAGCAGGGACTGCACATTGGCGGCCTGGTCCCAGCCATGCTCCAGCAGCAGCCAGCCACCCGCTTTCAGGTGCGCAGGCGCCTGGGCAATGATGGTGCGGATATCTTGCAGCCCATCTTCGCCACTGGTCAGCGCATGGCGCGGCTCATGGCGCAGCGCAGGCATGTGTTCGTCCGCTTCGCGGATGTAGGGCGGGTTGCTGACGATGGCATCAAACACGCCGCCCACCTGTTCCAGCCAGGAAGACTGCACCAAGTGCACCGGCAACTGCAGGCGCTGGGCATTGGCGGCGGCCACATCGAGTGCGTCCTGGCTGAAGTCCACCGCAGTCACGCTGGCGTCGGGGCGCTGGCTTTGCAGGGCCAGGGCAATTGCGCCGCTGCCTGTGCCTAAATCCAGAATGCGGGGTGAAACGGTTTTTTCAAGTACATCCAGCACCCACTCCACCAGTGTCTCTGTGTCGGGCCGTGGATCCAGCACGCGGGCATCCACGTGCAGCGGCAAACCGAAAAATTCTTTGCAGCCTGTCAAGTAGGCCACCGGCACGCCGTCCAGGCGCTGCGCACACAGCGCTGCAAAACGCGACTGTTGCTCGGGCGTCAGCACATCGCTGTCGTGGGTGAGCAGCCAGGCGCGGCCCGCATGCGCTTGGCCCAGCACATGCAGCAGCAGCATTTGCGCATCAATGCGCTCCATGCCCTGGTGGTGGGCTTGGAGCAGGGCTTGCTGCAAAGTCAAAGAGGTATTCACTTTGTATAGCTGCTGGCGCAGGTGGAATAAGCGTTAGAGGGCAATTTGGCTGATAAATCTATTGGGCGTTGACTGGGGTGTACTTAGGTGTTCACTTCCAGCTCAGCCAGTAACTCCGCTTCACGGGCCTGTTTGAGCGCTTCAATCACATCGCCCAAATCACCTTCCATGATGTTGAGCAGCTTGTACAGCGTCAGGTTGATGCGGTGGTCGGTCAGGCGCCCTTGCGGGAAGTTGTAGGTGCGAATGCGGTCGCTGCGGTCGCCCGAGCCAATCAAGCCCTTGCGCAGTGCGGCTTCCTTGGCTTCGCGCTCCTTGCGTTCTTTTTCCTGGATGCGCGCTTGCAGCACCTGCAGGGCCTTGGCCTTGTTGCTGTGCTGGCTGCGGCCGTCCTGGCATTCGGCGACGATGCCCGTGGGAATGTGCACCACGCGCACGGCCGAGTCGGTCTTGTTGATGTGCTGGCCACCCGCACCGCTGGCGCGGAAGGTGTCAATGCGCAGGTCTGCGGGGTTGAGCGTGATGGCGGCGGTTTCATCGGGCTCGGGCATCACGGCCACGGTACAGGCGCTGGTGTGGATGCGGCCCTGGGTTTCGGTGGCAGGCACGCGCTGCACGCGGTGGCCGCCCGACTCAAACTTGAGTGCGCCGTAGACGTTGTCCCCCTCAATGCGCAGCACGATTTCCTTGTAGCCGCCAATTTCGTTTTCGTTGGCGCTCATGATCTCCACCTTCCAGCCCACATTGGCGGCGTAGCGGGTGTACATGCGGGCTACGTCACCCGCAAACAGGGCGGATTCGTCACCGCCCGTGCCAGCGCGGATTTCGACATAGGCGGGGCGTGCGTCGTCCGGGTCTTTGGGCAGCAGCAGGCGCTGCAGCTCGTCTTCCAGCTGCAGCAGCGCGGCCTCACCCTGGGCAATTTCTTCTTGCGCCATCTCGGCCATGTCGGGGTCGTCCAGCATCTCCCGGGCGGTGGCCATGTCGGCCTCGGTTTGCAGGTAACGCTGGTAGCGGCCCGCCACGGCGGTCACCTCCGCGTGTTCGCGCGAGATGGTGCGGTACTTTTGCATGTCGCCCATGATGTCTTCGCGCGAGAGCAAAAAGTCCAGTTCTTCAAGGCGCTGGGCGTAGCGCTCCAGCTGGGTGCGCAGAAAGGGTTTCATGGTGGTGGTCAGAAGAAAGAAGGTGCTACGCAAAGGGTAGCTGTAAGCGCTTGCTAGATAAGCGCTAAAGGCATTTTTGGCTTTGAATGCAAAGCCGCGCAGAGAACGTAGCTAACGTTTGCCGGGGCGCAGAAACAGTTTGGAGACGGTGTCCAGGGTCTGGGCGCGCTCTTGCTCGCTGCCCTTGTGCAGGGCCGCCAAGGTGCCGTGCATCATTTTTTGCGTCAGGCCGCGCGACAGGGCGTCGAGCACGGCATCCACATCTTCGCCCTTGGCCAGTAGCTTTTTGGCGCGGGCAATTTCGGCTTCGCGCCAAGCATCGGTCTGGGCATTGAGCTGCTGGATGAACGGCACCACGCCACCCTGGGCGCGCTGGTGCATCCACTGCATGAAGTTGCTCACCCCTGCGTCGATGATGACTTCGGCCTCGGCCACGGTGGCCTGGCGCTGGGCCTGGGCGGTGCGCACCACGCTGGCCAGATCGTCCACGGTGTACAGGTACACGTCGCGCAGGTCTTTGACCTCGGGCTCAATGTCACGCGGCACGGCCAGGTCGACCATGAACATGGGACGGTGCTTGCGTTTTTTGAGCGCGCGCTCAATCGCCCCCAGGCCAATGATGGGCAAGGTGGAGGCCGTGCAGCTGATGATGGCGTCGTACTCGTGCAGGTGCTCGGGAATCTCGGCCAGCGGCATCACGCTGGCGCCGATGCGCGCCGCCAGCTTTTCACCGCGCTCCATGGTGCGGTTGGCAATGGTGATGTGGGCGGGGTTTTTGGCCGCAAAGTGCGCGGTGGCGAGTTCAATCATCTCGCCAGCGCCCACAAACAGAATGCGAATTTGGCTCAGGTCTTCAAACAACTGGCCCGCCAGGCGCACGGCAGCGGCGGCCATGCTGATGCTGTGCTCGCCAATCTCGGTGGAGCTGCGCACCTCTTTGGCCACGGCAAAGCTGCGCTGAAAGAGCTGGTTGAGCGTCGAGCCTAGTGCGCCAGCTTCTTCGGCCGCGCGCACGGCGTTTTTCATCTGGCCCAGAATCTGGGTTTCGCCCAGCACCATGGAGTCCAGGCCCGAGGCCACGCGGAAGGCGTGGCGTGCGACCGAGCCTTCTTCCAGCAAGTAAGAGTGCGAGCGCAGCACATCGGTGCTGACGCCACCGGAATGGGCCAGCCAGCCCAGGGTGTGCTCCAATGCGGGCGCACCTGCGGCGCAGTAAATTTCGGTGCGGTTGCAGGTGGAGAGAATGGCGGTTTCCACCTCAGGGTGGCGCGTGGCGCTGGACAGTGCTTCGCGCAGCCCATGCAGCGTGGGTGCGATTTGGTCAATCGCAAACGCAAAACGGCCCCGTAAATCTAACGGTGCCGTGTTGTGATTGATACCGAGTGCCCAGACTGCCATGCCTTGGATTATAAAATTTGTGCAGCATTTGCGCTGTCCTACCGATCAAAGACTTGATCTGTGTCATTTCTATGTCTGCACTTGACTTCCTGATTCACCTCTCCAGCTTTGTGGCGCCGGCGGTTTTCCTCGCACTGGTGCTGGCTGCAGGCGCGCGCTTGGTGGGGCGCCAGCGTGGGCATGTGCTGCCCTGGTATCACATGGCCAGTGTGAATGCGCTGCTGGGCATTTTGGTGCTGGCACTGGGTGTGGTGCTGCTGGGGCAAGACGGGCGCATGGGCACGTATGGCGTGCTGGTGCTGGCCATGGGCAGCTGCCAGTGGCTGATGTCAGGCGGCTGGAGCAACTGACAGGCCAAGTGCTGTGCGTTGCTGGTCTGCCAAGGCCTGCGCCAGCAACCACGTCCTGAAATCTTGCAAGGCATGCGACGCCGGGCGAGAGGCCGGCTGGCACAGAAAGTAGCCGCGCTCAATCTGAAACGGCCGGTGTACGGGAATGGCAATACGCCCGGCGGCCAAATCATCTTCAATCAGGCAGCGTTGCACCACGGCAATCCCCATGCCGGCAATGACGGCTTGCACCAGCATGCCTACCAGTTCAAAGTCGGCTGCCGGTGCAGGGTAGGGGCCATCGCAGCCCATTTTTTCAAACCAGCGCGCCCAGTTGTCGGGGTAGTTGGTGTGGGCCAGCAGCGGGCGGCGCAGCAGGTCTTGTGGGCGGTGCAGCACCAAAGCGTCTTGCGGCAGGCAAATGGGCACCAGATCGCGCCCCACCAGATAGTCGGCCTGCAAGGTCTCGGGAAAGGGCTGGCTGCCGATGCGGATCCAGGCATCAATGTCGGGCGAAGTCAGCGGGTCGTCGCGCCGGTACGGGGCAAACGACAGCACCGTGCCCGGGTGCTGGGCGTTGAAGTCAGGCAGGCGCGGAATCAGCCAGTGGCTGAACAGCGTGGGGGGCATGGACAGGCGCACATGCCGCCCATCGCGCTTGCGGCGCATGGCTTGCGTGGCCGATTCAATCGTGAAAATGGCCGGGCCAATCGCATCCAGGTACTGGCGCCCGGCTGTGGTGAGAACGCTGCGGCGGCCTTGGCGCTCAAACACGGCAAAGCCCAGGTGGGTTTCCAGGCGCGCAATGGCGCGGCTGATGGCGCCTTGGGTGACGTGCAGCGATTCAGCGGCCTGGGTGTAACTGCCCAAACGCGCCGCCTCGGCAAAGGCGTGGAGTTCCGACAGAGAAGGGGATTGCATGCGCATGCCTGAATTATGACTTTTGGTAATGGGTGCTTGTTTTTTTGTCCCTTTTCACTGGCTGTCTTGTGGCCAAGAATCTGTGCTCATTACTCATACCATCGCACCCACCGAGGAGAAACCCTATGAATCTGCGTCGTACCCTGCTCTCGACCGTGGCCGCTGCTGCGGCATTGGCTGCCGTGGCGCCTGCTGCCTGGGCTGCTGACAACTACCCCAGCCGTCCCATCAAGTTGATCGTGCCGTTTGGTGCAGGTGGCTCGACCGACATCGTGGCGCGCCTGCTGGCCGACAAGATGGGCCCGATCCTGGGGCAGGCAGTGGTGATCGAGAACAAGGGCGGCGCGGGTGGCGCTATTGGTGCGGCAGAAATCGCCAAGTCGGCCCCCGACGGTTACACCATCGGCATGGCGACGGTGTCGACCCATGGCGCCAATCCGGCCATCGTGAGCAAGCTGCCTTACGACGCGAAAAAAGACTTTGCTCCCATCACCAATGTGATGGCGGTGCCCAGCGTGTTTGTGGTGCACCCCAGCGTGCCTGCCAAGACCATGCAAGAGTTCATTGCATTGGCCAAGAAGGAACCCGGCAAGTACAGCTTTGCATCGCCCGGCACGGGCTCGCTGGGCCACGCCAATATCGAAAATTTCATGAATTTGGCGGGCATTGATCTGCTGCACATCCCCTACAAGGGGGCAGGCCAGGCGTTGAACGATGCCTTGGGTGGTCAGGTCAATGCCATGACGGACAACCTGTCCTCGTCGCTGACCAACATCAAGGCGGGCAAACTGCGTCCACTGGCGGTGCTGGCGCTCAAGCGTACCGAGCTGCTGCCCGACGTGCCCACCTACACCGAGCTGGGCTACCCCCAGATGGGTGATGGCGGCTGGTTCGGGCTGGTTGCGCCTGCTGGCACGCCCAAGGCCATCATCGACAAGCTGAATGCGGCCGCACACAAGGCCATGCAAGACCCCGGCTACCAGCAAAAGCAAAAAGACATTGCTGGCGAAGGCATGGCCAACACGCCCGAAGAGTTCTCCAAGCAAATCGACGCTGCGATTGCCCGCTACACCGCAGTGGCCAAGCGCGCCAACATCAAAATTGATTGATGCAAGACACGCTTGATTTTCTGAAGCCCCGCCCGGATGCCCCCGTATTGGTGCATCCGCCGCAGGGCGCGGTGCTGCCGCTGGTGTGCGACTCGCCGCACAGCGGTACTGCGTACCCCGCAGACTTTGGCTATGCCTTGCCCCTGGCGCTGCTGCGCCGGGGGGAAGACAGCTTGGTCGATCAGCTGTGGCAGGCCTGGCCCGAGCATGGCGCAACGCTGATTGAGGCCACCTTCCCCCGCACCTACATTGACCCCAACCGCGAAGAAGATGACATCAACCCCGCGATGCTGGACGGTGCATGGCCCGTGCCTTTGCACCCCGGGCCCAAGACGCTGCAAGGTCTGGGACTGGTGTGGGAGCAAGTCAACCAAGCGGGGCAAGCCACGCCGGTGTATGACCGCAAACTCAGCGTGGCCGAGGTTCAGCAGCGCATTGCGCACTACTGGAAGCCTTACCACGCGGCGCTGGCGCAAGCCATTCGCTGGAGCGTGGACCGCTTTGGCTGCGTGTGGCACCTCAACCTGCACTCCATGCCCAGTGATGTGTACCAGCGCCTGGGGTCGCCCGAAAAACACCTGGCCGACTTTGTGCTGGGGGATCGGGATGGCAGCACCTGCGACCCTGCGTTCATCCATCTCATCGGTGATGCCTTGCAGGCCCGTGGCTATAGCGTGGCCTATAACGAGCCTTACAAAGGGGTGGCGCTGATTGGCCGCATTGGCCAGCCCGCATATGGCCGCCACAGCCTGCAAATTGAGATCAACCGTCGCATCTATCTGGACGAAGCCACACGCTTGCCCAGCGCAGGTTTTGCGCCGCTGCAGCAAGACTTGCACGGCGTGATGGCCGAAGTGGCAGAGTTTGTGTGCACAGCCAGTGGCTTGGAGCGCATGGGCTGAGTTGCTGCACCTCTACACCCACACCGCAACTGCCGCATTGGTGGTTGCGGTTTTTTTATGGGTGTGTGGCGCGCCTGTCATTAATTTGTCACAAAAGTGTCATGAAAGCGGGCAAGTCCCAGCGCGGTGCAACGGTGCCTTTCCTAGAATCCGCCGACACGGCAGCTGCCGTGCAGCATTCTGGGGAAAGACCAGCGTGCTCTTCCTGGCTCAGCATAACGAGAGAGACACCATGAAACACATCGCGCGCGCAGGCGTGGCACTGGCTGCAGGGCTGCTGTTGGCCTTGGGGGCACAGGCCCAGAACTTTCCCTCCAAACCCATTCGCATCGTGATGGGCTTTCCTGCTGGTGGCCCGCTGGACCAGCATGCGCGTTTGCTGGCAGACAAGCTGCAAGCAGAGCTGGGCCAGACCATCGTGATGGACTACAAACCCGGTGCCGGCGGCACGCTGGGGGCGCAAGATGTCAAAAATGCGCCCGCAGACGGGCACACGCTGATGATTGCCAACACCGGGGTGATGGTGATCAACCCTGCGCTCTACCCCAAGTTGCCCTACCAGACCCTGCGCGACTTCACGCCGATTGCGCGCACGGCTATGCAGCCGCTGGCGCTGCTGGTAAGCAACAGCATGCCCACCAAGACCCTGCCAGAACTCATCAGCTACGCCAAGGCCCACCCTGGCAAGGTGAACTTTGGCTCAGCGGGCAACGGCGGCATCAGCCATTTGGTGCCTGAGATGCTGAAGACTGCGGCAGGCATTGAGATGGTGCACATCCCCTACAAGGGCAGCGCGCCCGCGTTCACCGATTTGATGGGCGGCCAGGTGCAGTTCATGGCGGAGAGCATTCCGCAGGCCGCCGCGTATCACAAGCAAGGCAAGGTGCGGGCGCTGGCGGTGACCAGCAAGGAGCGCAACCCTGCCTTGCCTGAAATTCCGACGGCCATTGAAGCCGGTCTGAAGGGGTTTGAAGTGGTGGGCTTTTATGGCTTTCTGGCCCCGGCGGGCACCCCCCAGCCGGTGGTCGATCGCCTCAGCCAGGCCTTCCAGAAGGTGATGGAAAATCCTGAGTTGCGCGAGCGCATGGTCAGCCAAGGCGCCAACCCTGACTTCATGGGCGCGGCCCAGTTCAAGACCTTCCTGGAAGGCGAAATGCCGCGCTGGGCCGATGCGGTCAAGCGTTCTGGCACCAAGATGGACTGAGCAGCGTAGCGCTGGTTTAACACCATCGCAGTCCCATCAAAAAAGGCCTTCCCGTGCAGAAAGGCCTTTTTGTTTTGATAGCTGCTGGCGCTGGTCTAGCAATGGTTTCAGATGCTTTTATATCTGAGAGTCTTTATTGATGAGCGCTAGCAGCTACTTTTTTAGATGTGCTGGCCCGTCTGTGCGGGGCTGAACAGGTCCACACGGTCGGTGATGATGCCATCGGTGCCCAGGTCAATCAGGCGTTGCGCGGCCCATGCATCGTTGACGGTGTAGCTGCTGCAGCGCAGGCCCGCGCCGTGCACCTTGGCCACCAGTGCTTCGTCCCACAGCGCATGGTTGAGCACCATGGCGTGGCAGCCCAAGTCGGTCGCAATCTTCAGGTCCGCATCGCCCGTGCCATCGGCGAACTTGTCCACCAACAGGCCACGTGGAATGTGCGGTGCCACTTCGCGCGCGCCTTGCAGGGCTTCGGGCTTGAACGAGGTGAACAGCGGCTGGGTGATGTCCTGGGGCCAGATGCGGTTCATCAGCGCACCACAGGCGCGGCCCGTTTCCAGTTCCTGGCCGGGTGTGGGCTTGATCTCTACATTCAAATCCAGGTGGTTGGCCAAGCACCAGCGTGCCAGCGCTTCCAGCGTGGGCAGGGCTTCGCCTGCATACGCGCGCGAGTGCCAGCTACCAGCATCGAGCTGGGCGATTTCGCCCATGGTTAATGCGCCGCCCACGCCGCTGGCGTTTGTGGTGCGATCCAGCGTGGCGTCGTGCATCAAAAACAGCACGCCGTCTTTGCTGAGCTTGGCATCGCATTCAAAAAAGCGGTAACCGTGCAGCGCGCCCAAGCGGAAGGCACTCATGGTGTTTTCGGGGGCCAGCTTGCCCGCGCCGCGGTGGGCGACCCAGCGGGGATAAGGCCAAGGATGCAAAGCAGTAGTCATGGTTAGTCCAACAAAATTTTGCGGCTTCACACATTGCTGCGAGTTTGGAAGTGGGCATTAAAGTCACCACGATCCAAGCAGGAGACACCGAGGAAGGGCCGCCCCGCACCGAGGGTGTCGTCCCCCTCCCGCGTAGCGAGAGAGGGGGAAGCGGCAAAGCCGCTCAGGGGGTGTTTGAGATTTATACGCGCTTGCCAGTTTCAGCGTTGAACCAGTGCAAACGATCTTCGCGTGCGCTGATGCGGGCCGTCTCGCCAGGCTTGGGATAGGGCTTGCCTTCTTCCACGCGCACGGTCACGCTCTCACCGCCCACCTTGCCGTACAGCAGGCGCTCTGCACCCAGCAGTTCCACGGTTTCCACCTTGAACTCCACGCCACCGGCTTCGACCAGATCGATGTGCTCAGGGCGGATACCCAAAATCAAACCGGGCTTGCCGTTGGGTGCGTTTTTCAGCAGGTTCATGGGGGGCGAGCCGATGAAGCTGGCCACAAAGGTCGACGCGGGGGTGTGGTAGACCTCTTCGGGCGTGCCAAATTGCTCCACGTTGCCGCCGTTCATCACGACCATGCGCTGGGCCAGGGTCATGGCTTCGATCTGGTCGTGGGTCACGAACAGCGAGGTAATACCCAGCTCGGCGTGCAGCTTCTGGATTTCCAGACGGGTTTGACCGCGCAGCTTGGCGTCCAGGTTCGACAGCGGTTCGTCAAACAAAAACACCTGGGGCTGGCGCACGATGGCACGGCCCATGGCCACGCGCTGGCGCTGGCCGCCCGACAGCTGGCGGGGCTTGCGGTCCAGCAGGTGGCTCAGCTCCAAAATCTTGGCGGCCTTGTCGACGCGCTGCTTGATTTCCGCTTCGGGCACTTTGGCGAGCTTCAGGCCATAGGCCATGTTCTCGTAGTTGGTCATGTGCGGGTACAGCGCGTAGTTCTGGAACACCATGGCAATGTTGCGCTTGGCGGGCTCCAAGTCATTGACCTTTTTGTCGGCAATGATCAGGTCACCATCGGTGATTTCTTCCAGGCCTGCAATCATGCGCAGCAGGGTGGACTTGCCGCAGCCCGAGGGGCCTACCAGCACGACGAATTCGCCGTCCTTGATTTCGACGTTGATGCCGTGAATCACGGGCACAGCCGTCTTGCCGGTGCCGTAACGCTTGATGATGTTCTTTAAAGAGATGGATGCCATGACAGGTCTTCCAAGTATTCGTTCAATGGGTCAAAAGAAGGTGGATGGGGGCAATGGGGCGAGACTTACTTCTCGGTATCCACCAAGCCTTTGACAAACCACTTTTGCATCAGGATCACCACCAAGGTGGGGGGCAACATCGCCAAGATGGCGGTGGCCATCACAATGTTCCAGTCCACAGCAGCTTCACCACCGGCCAACATGCGCTTGATACCGATCACCACGGGGTACATGTCTTCCGAGGTGGTCATCAAGAGCGGCCACAGGTACTGGTTCCAGCCATAGATGAACTGGATCACAAACAGCGCAGCAATCGAGGTCTTGGACAGGGGCACCAAGATGTCCTTGAAAAAGCGCATGGCGCCTGCGCCGTCAATGCGGGCTGCTTCCACCAGCTCATCAGGTACGGTTAAGAAGAACTGACGGAACAAGAAAGTGGCGGTGGCCGAAGCAATCAGCGGCAGCGACAAACCGGCATAGCTGTTGAGCAAGCCCAGATCGGCCACCACTTTGTAGGTCGGCAAGATGCGCACTTCTACGGGCAGCATCAGCGTCAAGAAGATGGCCCAGAAACACAGCATCTTGAAGGGGAAGCGGAAGTAGACGATGGCAAACGCCGACAGCAAAGAAATGGCGATTTTGCCGACGGTGATGATCATGGCCACCACAAAGCTCACCCACATCATGTGCACGACGTTGGTGTTGGAGCCCAGCTTGCCGGAGCCCAGCAGTGCTTCTTTGTAGTTTTCCCACATATGCACGCCAGGCAGCAGCGGCATGGGGGATTGCACAATGTCAGAGGCGGTGTGGGTCGAAGCGACCAGCGCCAGATACAGGGGGAAGGCAACAATCGCTACGCCGAGAATCAGCACGGCGTGCGACAGGATGTTCAGCCAGGGGTTGCGGTCAACCATGATCAGTACTGCACTTTCTTTTCAACATAGCGGAACTGGATCACGGTCAGTACAACCACGATACACATCAGGATCACGGACTGGGCCGCCGAGCCGCCGAGGTCCAGCGCCTTGAAGCCGTCTTGGTAGACCTTGTACACCAGGATCGAGGTCGACTGGCCAGGGCCGCCCTGGGTGGCTGCGTCAATGATGCCGAAGGTGTCAAAGAACGCGTAGACGATGTTGATCACCAGCAAGAAGAAGGTGGTGGGCGACAGCAGGGGCAACTGGATGTTCCAGAAACGGCGCCAGGGGCCTGCACCATCAATCGAGGCGGCCTCAATCAGCGCCTTGGGAATGGATTGCAGACCCGCCAGGAAAAACAGGAAGTTATAGGAAATTTGCTTCCACACCGACGCAATCACCACCAGCGCCATGGCCTGGTTGTCATTCATCAAGTGGTTCCACTCGTAGCCCAGCTTGCCCATGTAATAAGTCACCACACCGATGGAGGGCGAAAACATGAAGACCCACAGCACGCCTGCAATCACGGGCGCTACGGCGTAGGGCACGATCAACAAGGTCTTGTAGACCATGGCGAAGCGGATGATGCGATCCGCAAAAATAGCCAGCACCAAGGAAACCGCAATACCAATGCCTGCCACCAGCACCGAGAACAGCGCGGTGCGCTTGAAGGACTCTAGGTACGTCCCATCTTGGAGCAGGTTGCGGAAATTATCGAGCCCGACCCATTCGGTAGAAAGACCGAAGGCATCTTCCATCTGGAAGGACTGCAAGACGGCTTGGCCGGCAGGCCAGAAGAAGAAAACAGCAATGATCAGCAGCTGGGGCATGATGAGCGCCCAGGGCAGCCATTGCGATCGGAAAAGTACGCGTTTTTCCATGATGGGTCACAAAATAAAAAACCGCCGGAGCGCTAAAGGCTGCGGAGGAAAGTGAGATGCATCGAGTGGTGTTTGCTTAATTCGCGTCAAAACGAATCAAGGCGAAACACTAGGTGTAATCGAATATGCGCGTATTGTGCCTAGCTGGCAGCCGCTGCGGCAAATTTGCAGCGGCTACCGTGTAACTCAGAAGGGTATTAGCCCTTCTGATCTCGCGGCTTACTTGCCGCCGTTAGCACGCTCAAAGCGTGCCAGCAGTTCATCGCCACGCTTGACGATGTTGTCCAGTGCTTGCTTGCCGGACTGCTTGCCCGACCACACTTGTTCGAGTTCTTCGTCCTCGATGGTGCGAATCTGCACGTAGTTGCCCAGACGGATACCGCGCGAGTTGTCAGTCACCTTGCGGATCATCTGGTTCACTGCCACGTCAGTGCCAGGGTTCTTGGCATAGAAGCCCGATTTTTCGGTCAGCTTGAAGGCTTCCATGGTCACAGGCAGGTAGCCGGTGCGCTGGTGCGAAGCGGCTTGGATTTCGGGCTGCGACAGGAATTCGAAGAACTTGGCCACGCCCTTGTACTCAGGGGCCTTCTTGCCAGCCATTACCCACAGCGAAGCGCCGCCGATCACGGTGTTCTGAGGAGCACCCTTGACGTCGTCGTAGTAAGGCAGAGGGGCCAGACCGTAGGCGAACTTGGCGTTCTTGGAGACATCGCCGTAGAAGCCGGACGAGGTCTGGATCATCGCGCACTCACCCGCAGTGAACGAGGCCTGGGCTGTCGAAGCGCGGCCCTTGTAGACAAACTCACCCGCCTTGGCTGCGGCAGACAGGTTGTCGATGTGCTTGACGTGCAAAGGCGAGTTGATCTTCAGGCGGGCCTTGTAGCCATCCTTGCCCAGACCGTTTTGGTGGGTTGCAAACTCCACGTTGTGCCAGGTGGAGAAGGACTCCAGCTGGGTCCAGCCTTGCCAAGCCAGGGTCATGGGGCAGCTGTGTCCCGATTCCTTGAGCTTCTTGGCAGCAGCGAACACTTCAGGCCAGGTCTTGGGCGCGGTGTCTGGCAAGCCAGCCTTTTTGAAGGCGTCCTTGTTGTAATAGAAGATGGTGGTGGAGCTGTTGAAGGGGAAGCTCAGCATCTGGCCGTTGGGGGCAGTGTAGTAGCCAGCCACAGCGGGGATGTAGGCCGCGGGATCGAACTTGGCGCCCGCATCGGCCATGATCTTGCCCACGGGCACGGTGGCGCCCTTGGAAGCCATCATGGTGGCGGTGCCCACTTCAAACACTTGCAGGATGTGAGGAGCATTGCCCGAGCGGAACGCAGCAATCGCAGCAGTCATGGACTCGTCATACACGCCCTTGAAGGTGGGTACGACTTTGTATTCGCTTTGGCTTTCGTTGAATTGCTTGGCCAGATCGTTGACCCACTCGTTGTTCACGGCGGTCATCGAGTGCCACCACTGGATCTCAGTGGCCGCGTTGGCCGCACCCATCGTGGTTGCGGCGATCACCGCAGACAGGGCGATTTGCTTGTATTGCATGGAAAACTCCTCTACGTGTAGAAAACTAGTGCCTTCATCGTATGAACAAATGCGACACTTTTATGACAGTCATTTCCCTGTGTGGAGGGTTATGACTGGCGCACTGCGATATGTCCGTGCATGCCAAAGCACACTGGCAGGCCCATAGCAACAGTGGCGCCATTCTAGAAGCCAAGAAAAATTTGAAGCTTAGGATTGACGCGAATTTTTTTCTTTTTTGATGCTTTTTGCGCGCAATTGTGGTTTTTGCGTAGTGGCGAAAAGAGAACAAAACCATAGCGAGAAGTTTTTGGCAATGCTGGCGTCAGGTCTCTTGGGGGTGTGTCAGCAGAGTTTGGGGGCTGGCATAAAATTGACCTCCCCATGACTTAAGGTGCGCCCACAGCGCCCAACCCGGTCTAAATCCATGAATGCACCGATTGCGCAGGCAGCGCTGGTGAACCGCGCTGCCGAACCCGCCCGTCTCCGTGAGATCCCCTATAACTACACCTCGTTTTCCGACAAGGAAATCGTGATCCGTTTACTGGGCACCTCAGCATGGAGTGTGCTCAACCAATTGCGACAAGAGCGTCAGACCGGGCGATCTGCCCGCATGCTCTACGAAGTGTTGGGCGATATGTGGGTGGTGCAGCGCAACCCCTACCTGCAAGACGACCTTCTGCACAACCCGGATCGTCGCAAGTTGCTGGTGGAGGCCTTGCAGCACCGCATGGCCGAAGTGCAAAAGCGCCGCCTGCCACAGGACGATGCACACCGCGATGCACTGGTGGGCGAGCTGATTGAGGCGGCCAACCGCGCGGTGCGCGAGTTCGACCGCATGTTTGTGGAAGCAGCAGATTTGCGCCAGCGTGTGCGCAAGACGCTGGGCAAGCTCACCCACAAAGACAACATCAAGTTTGATGGCCTCTCGCGTGTCAGCCACGTGACCGATGCCACCGACTGGCGCGTGGAATACCCCTTTGTGGTGCTGACGCCCGACACCGAAGCCGAGATGGCGCGGCTGGTCAAGGGCTGTATTGAGCTGGAGCTGACCATCATTCCTCGTGGAGGCGGCACGGGCTATACCGGCGGCGCCATTCCGCTGACATGGCGCTCGGTGGTCATCAACACCGAAAAACTGCAAGCCATTACCGAAGTGGAACAAGTCACGCTGCCCGGCGTGGACCACCCCGTGCCCACGGTGTGGACCGAAGCCGGTGTGGTGACCCAGCGCGTGGCCGATGCGGCCGAGCGCGCGGGCTTCGTGTTCGCGGTGGACCCCACCTCGATCGAGGCGTCCTGCATCGGCGGCAATATCGCCATGAATGCGGGTGGCAAAAAAGCCGTGCTTTGGGGCACCGCCTTGGATAACCTGGCCAGCTGGCGCATGGTGACCCCCGATGCGGAGTGGCTGGAGGTGGTGCGCATTGGCCACAACCTCGGCAAGATCCATGACGCGGAAATGGCCAGCTTTGAGCTGCGTTATTTCGCAGCCGATGGCAAAACGCCGTTGCGCACGGAGCGGCTGGATATTCCAGGCCAAAAATTCCGCAAGGAAGGCCTGGGCAAGGACGTGACCGATAAATTCCTGTCGGGCCTGCCCGGTGTGCAAAAAGAAGGCACGGACGGCCTGATCACCAGCGCGCGCTGGATTGTGCACCGCATGCCCGAGCACACCCGCACGGTGTGTCTGGAGTTCTTTGGTCATGCCAAGGATGCGGTGCCTTCGATCGTGGAAATCAAGGACTACATGTTCGAGGAGCAAAAGCGCTCGGGCGTGTTGCTGGCCGGTCTGGAGCATCTGGATGACCGCTATCTGAAGGCCGTGGGCTACGCCACCAAATCCAAAAAAGGCAATGGTGGTCTGCCCAAAATGGTGCTGGTCGGTGACATCGTGGGTGATGACGCCGACGAAGTGGCGCGCGTGACCAGCGAAGTGGTGCGCATTGCCAACTCGCGCAGCGGTGAAGGCTTTGTGGCCATCAGCGCCGAAGCCCGTAAAAAGTTCTGGCTGGATCGCAAGCGCACCGCAGCGATTTCGCGCCACACCAACGCTTTCAAGATCAATGAAGACGTGGTGATTCCGCTGCCCCGCATGGCGGAGTACACCGACGGCATTGAGCGCATCAACATTGAGCTGAGCCTGCGCAACAAGCTCAAGCTGTGTGATGCGCTGCTGAATTTCTTTGAAAACAGCAACCTGCCATTGGGCAAGCAAGATTACGCCAAGGACATTCCTTCGGCCGAGTTGCTGGAAGACCGTGTGCACCATGCCGTGGCGCTGGTGCAAGAAGTGCGTGACCAGTGGGCTGCATGGCTGGCCGATGTGGATGCCTTGTTCCCTCAGTTGCAAGACCACAGCCTGCGTGCCAGCTGGAAGACACAGATCCGCAAGCCGCTGGAGCAAATTTTCAGTGGTGAGGCGTTTGATGCCATCTTGGCGGAAGTGGTGCAAATTCACCAGCGCGTGCTCAAGGGCCGCGTGTGGGTGGCGCTGCACATGCACGCCGGTGACGGCAATGTGCACACCAACATCCCCGTCAACTCCGACGACTATGACATGCTGCAGACCGCGCACGAAGCCGTGGCGCGCATCATGGTGCTGGCGCGCAGCCTGGACGGCGTCATCTCGGGCGAGCACGGCATTGGTATCACCAAGCTGGAGTTCTTGACCGATGAAGAGCTGCAGCCCTTTGCCGATTACAAGCAGCGCGTGGATCCGCAAGGCCGCTTTAACCGCGGCAAGCTGATCCGCGAAAAGAACGGCCTGGTGCCTGCGGAGTCGCCGCGCGACGCGCTGATGTACGCCGACTTGACCAATGCCTACACGCCTTCGTTTGGCCTGATGGGGCACGAGTCGCTGATCATGCAGCAGTCCGATATTGGCGCCATCGCTGATTCGGTCAAGGACTGCCTGCGCTGCGGCAAGTGCAAGCCCGTGTGCAACACGCACGTGCCCGGCGCGAACATGCTGTACTCGCCACGCAACAAAATCTTGGCGACCTCGCTGCTGGTGGAAGCCTTCTTGTACGAAGAGCAAACCCGCCGTGGCGTGTCGATCAAGCACTGGCAAGAGTTTGAAGATGTGGCCGACCACTGCACGGTGTGCCACAAGTGCTTTACGCCTTGCCCGGTCAAGATCGACTTTGGCGATGTGACCATGAACATGCGCAATCTGCTGCGCAAGATGGACAAAAAGAGCTTCAACATCGGCAACAAAATGGCGATGGCGATGCTCAACGCCACCAACCCGGACACCATCAACGTGCTGCGCAAAGGCATGGTGGGGGTGGGCTTCAAGGCGCAGCGTCTGGCGTCGGATTTGCTGCACGCCGTTGCCAAGCCTCAGATGAAGCGCCCGCCCGCCACCGTCGGCAAGCCGCCCATCAAGGAGCAGGTGATTCACTTTGTGAACAAAAAGCTGCCCGGCGGCCTGCCAACCAAGACTGCGCGCGCTTTGCTGGATATTGAGAACAAGGACTACGTTCCCATCATTCGCAACCCGCAAGCCACCACGGCAGATACCGAGGCGGTGTTCTACTTCCCCGGCTGTGGCTCGGAGCGTCTGTACAGCCAGGTAGGCTTGGCCACGCAGGCCATGCTGTGGCACGCTGGTGTGCAAACCGTGCTGCCGCCCGGCTATCTGTGCTGCGGCTACCCCCAGCGTGGCTCGGGCCAGTACGACGTGGCCGACAAGATGATCACGGACAACCGGGTGCTGTTCCACCGCGTGGCGACCACGTTGAACTACCTGGACATCAAGACCGTAGTGGTGAGCTGCGGTACCTGTTATGACCAGCTGCAGGGCTACCAGTTCGACAAGATCTTCCCCGGTTGCCGCATCATCGACATCCACGAGTACCTGCTGGAAAAGGGCATTACCTTGCCCGGTGCGGCCGATGGCGCGCAAGGCGGTTACCTCTACCACGACCCCTGTCACAGCCCCATGAAGCTGCAAGACCCCATGAAGACCGTGAAGGCCTTGGTGGGCGATGCCACGATCAAGAGCGACCGCTGCTGCGGTGAATCCGGCACGCTGGGTGTCACACGCCCCGACATTTCGACGCAAATCCGCTTCCGCAAGGAAGACGAGCTGCGCCAGGGCGAGGCTGAATTGCGCGCCAATGGTTCGGTCCCTGCCAAGGGCAACGTCAAGATCCTGACCAGCTGCCCCAGCTGCCTGCAAGGCCTGAGCCGTTACGGCAACGACCTGCAAAACGGCCTGCTGGAAGCGGACTACATCGTGGTGGAAATGGCCAAGCAAATCTTGGGCGACAACTGGATGCCCGAGTATGTGCAGCGCGCCAACGCCGGCGGTATTGAGCGGGTGCTGCTCTAATGGCCGCCGATAACGCTGCAGCAGGCTGCGTGCTGTGTCGCGAGGCCGGCGGCCTGCCCGTCTGGCAGGGCGCGCAGTTGCGCGTCATCCGTGCGCAGGAAGAGGGCTTCCCGGCCTTCTACCGCGTCATCTGGACGGCGCATGTGGCAGAGCTGTCGGACCTGTCCGAGGCTGATCGCAACACCTGCATGGCCGTGGTGGCCGCGGTAGAGCGCGTGCTGCGCGAGCGTTTGGCACCCACCAAGATCAATCTGGCGGCGCTGGGCAATATGGTGGCGCACCTGCACTGGCACGTGATTGCGCGCTATGACTGGGACAGCCACTTTCCCGCATCGGTCTGGGCAAGCCCCTTGCGTGCGCGTGATTTAGCGCGCGAAGCACAATTGCAGCACGAACTCGCGGCCTGCGATGCAGCCATTGCGCAGGCATTGGCAGGCTGGGCTTAACAAATATGAGCGGCTTGCGCTGATTAAATAAGCGTTTCAGATAGTTTTGATGCTGAAGTTGGCTATTTACAAGCGCTGGCAGCTATCGTTTAGATAGGTAGCACCATGGCAGATATGCCTCTTCCCCAATCGCTGACTGTGCATGCCGCTTCGCGGGTGCTGGAGGTTGGCTATTCCGATGGCAAAAACTTTCGCCTGCCTTTTGAGTTGATGCGCGTGTACTCGCCTTCGGCAGAAGTACAAGGCCACGGCCCCGGGCAGGAAGTGCTGCAAACCGGCAAGCGCGACGTGACCATCGCCAACATCGAGCAGGTGGGCAACTACGCCATCAAGCCGTTTTTCAGCGATGGCCATGAAAGCGGCCTGTTTACCTGGAACTACCTGTACGAACTGGGCGAGCAGCAAGACCAGCTGTGGGCCGCCTATTTGGCGCGTCTGGAAGCAGCAGGTGTCGACCGCGACACTCCCATGCCCGAAAAAGCAGGTGGCAGCTGCGGCACTGGCGGCGGTTGTGGCTCGGGCAGCGCAGCAGCGCCTGCCAGCGGTGGTGGTTGCGGCAGCGGCTCTTGCGGTTGCAGCAGCTAACGCCAGCCACCTCGTGTGGCGCAGGCGCGCATCAATCTCCTGCGCAGGTTGGGCGATTTTTTTCTCAGCTTGTGCGTATGGTTTGATGCACCACAGTCACAGGTGAAATCCTCGGGTTTTCAACCTTGGCAGGCTGCGATGCTATATTTACCGTAGCTGGATAGGCAGGCTTTCAAAGCGGTTTACCCGGTACAGAATTTTGATTCAGGCACTGTATGCCCCGTGGTGATACGGGGTTGTCGCTGGTCTCAGCGCAGCGTCCTGCTTACATTTAAAGCTTATGAGCAGCACACACTTTGGATTCCAGACGGTCGACGAAAAAGACAAGGCCAGCCGCGTGCGGGGCGTGTTTGACTCGGTGGCGTCCAAGTACGACGTCATGAACGACCTGATGTCCGGCGGCCTGCACCGCGCCTGGAAGGCCTACACCGTCATGGTGGCCAACCTCAAAGAAGGCGACAAGGTGCTGGACATTGCCGGGGGTACGGGCGATTTGTCCATGGCGTTTTCCAAAAAAGTGGGCGCCACGGGCACCGTGGTGCACACCGACATCAACGAGGCCATGCTGCGCGTGGGTCGTGATCGCCTGACCGACAAGGGCATATTGCTGCCCACCTTGGTGTGCGATGCGGAGAAGCTGCCTTTCCCCGATGGCCACTTCAATCTGGTCAGCGTGGCGTTTGGTTTGCGCAACATGACGCACAAGGAAGTGGCGCTCAAAGAAATGAATCGTGTGCTCAAGCCCGGCGGCAAGCTGCTGGTGCTGGAGTTCTCCAAGGTGGCCAAGCCGCTGGAAAAAGCTTACGACTGGTATTCCTTCAACATCCTGCCCAAGATGGGTTCGATGGTGGCGGGCGACCCCGACAGCTACCGCTATCTGGCGGAATCCATCCGCATGCACCCGGGCCAGGAGGAACTCAAGGCCCTGATGCAGCAGGCGGGCTTCGGTCACGTGGACTATCACAACATGTCAGCCGGCATCGTCGCGCTGCACGTAGGTATCAAGTGCTAAACAGGGAGGAGACCCCCATGCATAGCTTCTTTGCCGGGTTTGGTTAAGTAACAGTTTTTGAAATTCAACGGAGATACAGCGATGAAAAAGGTGTGGGCAGTGACTTTGGCGGCAGCATTGGTCGTCATGCATCCCTTGGCAGAAGCCAAACGCATGGGTGGAGGCGGCTCGTTTGGCAAGCAGTCCAGCAATGTGACACAGCGCCAAGCCACACCACCCGCTGCACCGCCTGCACGCCCTGCGCAGCAGCAAAATGCGCAGCAAAACAACGCGTCGGCCAAGCCTGCGACGCCTGCTGCTGCAGCCCCCGCCAAGAAGCCTTGGGGCGCGATGCTCGGCGGTCTGGCGGCGGGTTTGGGGTTGGCGTGGCTGGCCAATTCGCTGGGTTTGGGTGAAGCCTTTGCCAACATGCTGCTGTTTGGCTTGCTGGCGCTGGTGGTGATGGTGGTAATCGGTGCCATCATGCGCGCCCGTGCGAACAAAAAGCCAGCGGCTGCACGTCCTGCCGCTTCGCCTTTCGCTTTCCAGGGTGCAGGCGCGCCTGTGCCGCCTGCGGAAGTCGCCACCCCTCCGCAGTACAAGTCGCACAACGTGGGCAATGACGCCTCGGCCCGCCCTTGGGAGCAAATCCCAGGCGGCACTGGCTCCATGATCGGCTCGGGCATCGGTGCTACGGCAGCCCAGTGGGAGGTGCCTGCAGACTTTGATGCCCAGGGTTTTCTGGATGCTGCCAAGCGCAATTTTGTGACGCTGCAAGCAGCCTGGGACAAGGGCGATATCGCCACCTTGCGCGCGATGATGACCGACGACATGCTGGCTGAAATCAAGCAGCAACTCGAAGAGCGTGAAGCCCAAAGCGCTGGCGCACCCAACCAGACCGATGTGGTCATGATTGACGGCCATTTGCTGGGTATTGAGGATTTGGGAGATTCCTACATGGCCAGTGTGGAATTCTCGGGTCTGATCCGCGAAGAACCCTCGGCAGGCCCCAGCCCCTTCCGTGAAGTGTGGAATATGGCCAAGCCCAAAGACAACTCCAGCGGCTGGTTGGTTGCGGGTTTACAAGCCTTAGGTTAAAAAACTTTCCACTTCAGGAATAATCAGGGGACTATGGCAACACAGTCCCCTTTTTCATTCCTGAACGGTTTAGTGGAGCGCGCGGTCGAAGTCGTGCAACCACCAAGCTGGCTCGTCCACGAAACCCAGCAGCGCGCGGTACTGTTTCTCAACCATGTGTTGATGCAGGAACGCGAAGCCATGGAGCGCCTGGTGCGCCAAAAGGGGCGCGTGGCCCGCGTCCAATGGCGCAATTTCAATATGGCCTTGGTGGTAACGCCTGCGGGTCTGCTGAATCTGGCGCCGGAGGGTGCGACCCCCGATCTGCAGTTGGAAATCACCGACACCAATCCTTTGGCTTTGGCGCAAGCCGCTTTGACCGGCGGCAAGCCCAATTTGCGCATTGAAGGTGATGTGCAACTGGCTGCCGAGATCAACTGGCTGGTGGACAACGTGGAGTGGGATGTCGAAGAAGACATGGCCCGCATCATGGGGGATGTGCCGGCCCACACGCTGGCCACGCTGGGACGTACTGTGGCGGGCGCGATCCGCCAGTTTGTGGGTGGCCGCATGCCCGCGGGCAGCGCGCAGCAATGAGTCGCTTTTTCCGAGGCTTCACCATCATCTGGGTGGTGCTGCGCTACGGGCTTGATGAGTTGGTGCTTTCCAGCTTTCAACACCCGTGGCTGAACCGTTTGCGCCGGGTGCTGACAATTGGCCGCAAGCTGGAAGCGCCGCGTGGCGTTCGCCTGCGTGAGGCGCTGGAGCAGTTGGGACCCATCTTTGTGAAGTTTGGCCAGGTGCTGTCTACGCGCAGCGACTTGATGCCCCCCGATGTGGCGCAAGAGTTGGCCAAGCTGCAAGACCGTGTGCCGCCGTTTGATTCGCACATCGCCGTCGCCACGATTGAGCGCAGCTTCCGCAAGCCGATTGACCAGATCTTTGTGCAGTTCGAGCGCACGCCGGTGGCTAGTGCGTCGATTGCCCAGGTGCACTTTGCCACTGTGCGTGATCGCGATGGCTCGGAGCGCGAAGTGGCCGTCAAGGTGCTGCGCCCGGGCATGAAGACGGTGATCGACAAGGATGTGGCCCTCATGTACATGATGGCTGGCTGGGTCGAAAAACTCTCGCACGAAGCCAAGCGCTTGAAGCCCTTGGAAGTGGTGGCGGAGTTTGACAACTACCTGCACGATGAGCTGGACCTGATCCGCGAAGCTTCCAACGCGGCGCAGTTGCGCCGCAACATGGAAGGGCTGGATTTGGTGCTGATTCCAGAAATCTTCTGGGATTACTGCCACACCGAGGTGATGGTGATGGAGCGCATGCAAGGCGTGCCCATCAGCCAGGTAGAGCAACTGCGCGAGGCAGGGGTGGATATCCCGCAGTTGGCGCGTGATGGCGTGACGCTGTTCTTCACCCAGGTGTTCCGCGATGGCTTTTTCCACGCCGACATGCACCCGGGCAACATCATGGTGAGCCTGGAGCCAAAGACTTTCGGGCGCTACATCTCGCTGGACTTTGGCATCGTGGGCACGCTCACGGAGTTTGACAAAGAGTACCTGGCGCAGAACTTCCTGGCGTTCTTTCGCCGCGACTACAAGCGCGTAGCCGCCTTGCACATCGAAAGTGGCTGGGTGCCTGCGACTACGCGTGTGGAAGAGCTGGAGGCGGCCATCCGTGCCGTGTGCGAGCCGTACTTTGACCGTCCGCTGGCTGAGATTTCACTGGGCATGGTGTTGATGCGCCTGTTCCAGACCTCGCGCCGTTTCCAGGTCGAGATTCAGCCGCAACTGGTGCTGCTGCAAAAGACGCTGCTGAACATTGAAGGGCTGGGTCGCCAACTCGACCCGAACCTGGATTTGTGGAGCACGGCCAAGCCATTCCTGGAAAAGTGGATGCTGGAGCAAATGGGGCCGCAGCGCTTTTGGCGCGAGTTGCAGGCCGAGGCGCCCCGCTACGCCAAGCTCATCCCCGAGTTGCCGCGCCTGGTCTACGGTTACTTGCAGCAAAAAAATGGCCCTGACCAGCAATTGGTACAGGAATTGCTGAAAGAGCAGCGGCGCACCAACCGTCTGCTGCAGGGCTTGGTTTACGGAGGATTGGGGTTTGTACTGGGCATGCTGGCCATGCAAATCCTTACGAGAGTTCGGGTTTTTTAACGCTGGCTCTGCATGGGGCTTGCTGCGTAAGCAAGTGCTTATCTGCAAATAAAGAGAGCGCCTGGCGCTTGTGTTTAAAGGCTTTGAGGGTGATATCTATCTCAAAGCTTGATGACTCAAGCGCAAGGCGCTCTTTTTTATTTGTGGCCGCAAGCAGACAAGCTGCGTTTTTTTCTCGAAAGGGTCGCGAGACATGCCCATAATCGCGCCTCAAAATTTTCTACAACCTCTTACCTTTTCCGGGGGAACAGCCACCATGCTGATTACCTTTATCGCCGCGTACCTGTTGGTGTCGATTGGCATTGGCCTTTATGCAGCGCGCCGTGTGAGCAACACGGCGGACTATGCGGTGGCAGGGCGCAATTTGCCGTTGTACATCGTGGTGGCCACCACGTTCGCGACCTGGTTTGGTTCGGAGTTGGTGCTGGGGGTGTCGGCCGTGTTCGTGCAAGACGGCCTGGGCGGGGTGGTGGAAGACCCGTTTGGCGCGGGCATGTGCCTGATCCTGGTGGGCCTGTTTTTTGCCTACAAGCTCTACAAAAAGAACCTCATCACCATTGGTGATTACTACCGCCTGCGCTACGGCGAGAGCGTTGAGCTGTTGTGCTCGGTCATCATCATCTTCAGCTATCTGGGCTGGGTGGCGGCACAGGTTACGGCACTGGGGCTGGTGTTCAACTTGCTGACAGACGGCGCACTGAGCATGGTGCAGGGCATGGTGCTGGGCACGCTCATTGTGCTGGTGTACACCTTGTTTGGCGGCATGTGGTCGGTGGCGGTGACCGATCTGGTGCAGATGATTGTGATTTGCGCGGGTTTGGTGGCGATTGCCATCTTTGCCGGCGATCTGGCTGGCGGCGCAGACAAGGTGATCGACTACGCGGTGGCTGAAGGCAAGATGCAATTTCTGCCCGTGGAAGCTGACGCCAAAACATGGCTGTTTTTCTTTGCTGCAGCCATCACCATGATGCTGGGCTCCATCCCGCAGCAAGACGTGTTTCAGCGCGTCATGTCGTCCAAAAACGAAAGCGTCGCGCGTTTGGGCCCCATCATTGGCGGCAGCTTGTACATCGTGTTCGCCTTCATCCCGATGTTTGTGGTGACGGCGGCTGTGCTGGTCATGCCCGAGGCGACCGCGGCACTGATGGAGGAAGACCCCCAGAAGATCTTGCCCACACTGGTGATGCAGCACATGCCCGTGGCGCTGCAAATTGCCTTCTTTGGTGCGTTGCTCTCGGCCATCATGTCGACCGCATCGGCCACCATGCTGGCGCCCTCGACCTCGTTTGTGGAGAACGTGCTGCGCAACCTCAAGCCCGGCATGAGCGATGCGCAAACCCTCAAGGCCATGCGCGTGACCGTGGTGGTGTTCACCGTCTGCGTGCTGGTGTATGCCATCAGCATGCAAGACAGCTCCATCTATGAAATGGTCGCGGGTGCCTACCAGGTGCCGCTGGTGGGGGCCTTTGTGCCGCTGGTGTGTGGTCTGTACTGGAAGCGTGCCACCACGCAAGGTGCTTTGCTGGCCGTGGCGCTGGGCTTGGGCGTGTGGCTGACATTTATCTTCATGCCCGGCTGGGCCGACCTCTTCCCGCAACAATTGGCCGGTCTGATTGGTGCATTCACCGGCATGGTGTTTGGCTCGCTGGCCCCGCAGTACATTGCCAACCAGCAAGATGAGGTGGTGCATTACCAAGGCAGCAAGACGGAATAAAACCGCTGGTTGCAAGCGGATCCAAGGGCGCTCAGGCGCCCTTGGTGCGCTGTGGGGCATGCATTGCTGGTAGCAGGGCATTGCCCATCCCACTTTGGGCGACACAAAGCACGGCCGCCTATAATTGAGAGTTTTTGCGAATTCTCTGTTTTTGGCCTTTGGCCTGATGACCTGAAGCTATGCCGATTTATGCGTACAAGTGTGCCGCCTGTGGCCACGCCAAAGATGTGCTGCAAAAGATGTCTGATGCAGCGTTGACCGACTGCCCAGCCTGCGGCGCCGCTGCATTTTCCAAGCAATTGACTGCACCGGGCTTTCAACTCAAGGGCACGGGCTGGTATGCCACAGACTTCAAGGGGGGCTCCAGCGGCACTCCAGCCACTGCGGCGGCGCCCGCGTGTGATGCGGGCGGCAGCGCCTGCGCCGCGGCAGGCTGCCCCGCAGCGGCGGAGGCTTGAAGCACCCCATGTCTGCTCTGCGTAAATGGCTGTTCACCGGCTTGCTGGTTATCGTCCCGGGCGTGATTACGGTCTGGGTGCTGCACTGGATCATCAGCACACTGGATCAAACCCTGTATCTGTTGCCCGCCGATTGGCAGCCCGATCACTTGCTGGGCATGCACATTCCGGGGTTTGGCGTCATCCTGACCTTGGTGGTGCTGCTGTCGATTGGTGCCATTGCCAGCAATTTTGTAGGCCGCAAGTTGGTGTCTTGGGGCGATGCCGTCATCACCCGCATACCGGTGGTACGCTCGATTTATTCCAGCGTGAAGCAGGTGTCGGACACCGTGTTTTCCGACAACGGCAATGCGTTTCGCACGGCCGTGTTGGTGCAGTGGCCGCGTGAAGGCGTGTGGACGGTGGCCTTCATCACCGGCAACCCTGCGGGCGAGGTGGCCAGCTACCTGCGTGACGAGTTTGTGAGCGTGTTTGTGCCCACCACGCCCAATCCGACAGGTGGTTACTTTGTGCTGATGCGCAAGAGTGACTGTGTGGAACTTGAAATGAGCGTGGACGCTGCGCTCAAGTACATCGTCTCTATGGGTGTGGTGGTGCCGCCGCCACTGCCCCTGCCGGACGAAGAACGATAAACAACCCAAACAAGCGCGTCCCCTGAGGCGCAGGAAGATAGACCATGGCCATGCGCTCTGAATATTGCGGTCTTGTGACCGAAGCCCTGATGGGCGAAACCGTTACCCTATGCGGTTGGGTGAATCGTCGCCGTGACCACGGTGGCGTGATCTTTATTGACCTGCGCGACCGCGAAGGCTACGTGCAAGTGGTGTGCGACCCGGACCGCCCCGAGATGTTCAAGGTGGCCGAGGACATCCGCAACGAGTTCTGCGTGCAGGTCAAGGGCATCGTGCGTGCACGCCCCGCCGGCACCACCAACGACAAGCTCAAGAGCGGCCAGATTGAAGTGCTGTGCCACGAGCTGAATGTGCTCAACGCCGCGGTGACCCCTCCCTTCCAGGTGGATGACGACAACCTGTCCGAAAACGTGCGCCTGACCAACCGCGTGATGGACCTGCGCCGCCCCGTGATGCAGCGTAACCTGATGCTGCGCTACAAGACCTCTATCCAGGTGCGCAACTTCCTGGACAAGCTGGGCTTTATCGACATCGAAACCCCCATGCTGGGCAAGTCCACCCCCGAAGGCGCGCGCGACTACCTGGTGCCTTCGCGCGTGCATGACGGCCAGTTCTTCGCGCTGCCCCAGTCGCCCCAGTTGTACAAGCAGATGCTGATGGTCTCGGGCTTTGACCGTTACTACCAGATCACCAAGTGCTTCCGCGACGAAGACCTGCGCGCTGACCGCCAGCCAGAATTTACCCAGATCGACTGCGAAACCTCGTTCCTGAACGAAGAAGAAATTCGCGCCATCTTCCAGCAGATGATCACCGAAGTGTTCAAGCAGCAGCTGAATGTGGATCTGGGCGAGTTCCCCATCATGACCTACCAGGATGCGGCCTTCCGCTTTGGTTCGGACAAGCCCGACCTGCGCGTCAAGCTGGAGTTCACCGAGCTGACCGATGTGATGGCCGACGTGGACTTCAAGGTGTTCTCTACCCCCGCCACTACCAAGGGTGGCCGTGTGGTGGCCCTGCGCGTGCCCGGTGGTGCCCAGATTTCGCGCGGCGAGATCGACGGCTACACCGAGTTCGTGAAGATTTACGGCGCCAAGGGCCTGGCGTGGATCAAGGTTAACGAAGTGGCCAAGGGCCGCGACGGCCTGCAGTCGCCCATCGTGAAGAACCTGCACGATGCCGCGATTGCCGAAATCTTGAAGCGCACCGGCGCGCAAGATGGCGACCTGATTTTCTTTGGTGCCGACAAGGGCAAGATCGTCAACGACGCCATCGGCGCGCTGCGTCTGAAGATCGGCCACAGCGAATTCGGCAAGAAGAGCGGCCTGTTCGAGGACAAGTGGGCACCGCTGTGGGTGGTGGACTTCCCCATGTTCGAGCACGACGAGGAAGAAGACCGCTGGGTGGCCGTACACCACCCCTTCACCTCGCCCAAGGATGGCCACGAAGAACTCATGGCGACCGATCCCGGCAAGTGCATTGCCAAGGCCTACGACATGGTCTTGAACGGTTGGGAGTTGGGCGGTGGCTCGGTGCGTATCCACCGTGCTGACGTGCAGGCCAAGGTGTTTGAAGCGCTGAACATCACCCCCGAGCAGCAGCGCGCCAAGTTCGGCTATCTGCTGGACGCGCTGCAGTACGGCGCGCCTCCCCACGGTGGTCTGGCCTTCGGTCTGGACCGTCTGATCACGCTGATGACCGGCTCCGAGTCGATCCGCGACGTGATTGCCTTCCCCAAGACCCAGCGTGCGCAGGACCTGCTGACCCAGGCACCTTCGCCGGTCGACGAGAAGCAGTTGCGCGAGTTGCACATCCGCCTGCGCAACCCCGATGCGCTCAAGGCATCGTAAATCGATTGCTCTTGTATTCATAGCTTCTAACGCTTGATAGATAAGCGTTAGAAGCTAAAAAGACCAAAAGCCTTTGCGGCAACGCAAAGGCTTTTTTCGTGTCGTCGTCACGCTTTGGTGTGAAGATGAACGGTATGAATGCTCCGTGCCACGGCCTGTCTTACAAAATCCCCCAGTCGGTGCTGGTCGTGATTTACACCGCCACGGGGCAGGTGTTGTTGTTGCAACGCACCCAGGGTGACGGACTGGGTGGCATGTTTTGGCAGTCGGTGACGGGTAGCAAGGAGGTGCAGGACGAAGCGTGGCACCAAGCGGCTGCCCGCGAGGTGTGGGAGGAGACGGGTATTGATGTGCACGCACCGGGCTGCCAGCTGCAGGATTGGGAACTGGAGAACCGCTACCCGATCTATCCCCAATGGCTGCACCGCTACGCACCAGGGGTGTGCATGAACACCGAGCGGGTGTTTGGGCTTCGGGTGCCGTCCTACGTTGAAGTCACCTTGAATCCGCAAGAGCACACCGCATTTGCTTGGCATGCTTGGCGCGAAGCAGCAGATCGCTGTTATGCGCCTTCGAATGCCGAAGCCATTCTTCACTTGCCTGCTTTTCTTTCTGCATGACGTCTGAGCCACTGTTTCCACTTGCTGCCACAGCAACCACCGAGTCCGGGCTGATCGTGCCTGCGGATACGGGGATTTTGCGCGTCGCCACCTACAACATCCACAAAGGGGTGCAGGGCCTGGGGCCAACGCGGCGGCTAGAGATTCACAACCTGGGGCTGGCGGTGGAGCAGCTGGATGCAGACATTGTGTGTCTGCAAGAAGTGCGCAAGATGAACCGCCGCGAGGCCAACTATTTCGAGAACTGGCCACAGGTGGGGCAGGCCGAGTACCTGGCCCCGGAGGGCTATGAGGCCATCTACCACACCAACGCCTATACGCGCGATGGAGAGCATGGCAACGCGTTGCTCTCGCGCTGGCCGGTGCGTGACATCAAGCATCTGGATGTCTCTGACCACCGCTTTGAGCAGCGTGGTTTGCTCCATGCGGAGGTAATGTTTCAAGGCCGTTCGGTGCATACCGTGGTCGTGCACTTGGGGCTGATTGCGGGCAGCCGGGTGCGCCAAATTCAACAGTTGCACCAGTTCATCGAGCGCGAAGTGCCGCCCGGTGCACCGGTGGTGGTGGCGGGCGACTTTAACGATTGGGGCAATCACATCAAACGCATGCTGGCGGGTTTTGGCATGTATGAATACGATGGCGACAGCAGCACCTTCACCTACCCCTCGCGCCTGCCGTTGGCACAGCTGGACCATGTATACGTGCGTGGCCTGGAGCCGATGAGCTTGCAGGTGCCGCAAGGCCGTATTTGGTGGCGCATGTCGGACCACCTGCCGTTGATTGCAGAGTTCAAACTCTGAGCGGCAGCACAATCCCATAGCGTCTGTCGGCCCGCTGATTCACTGTTACCATGCCGCCCATGTTTCAAGATTTGGTTGCAGCTTCTGCCCAACAGCCCGCGGTGCAAGACCCGCAAGGCACCCCCGTCTCCGTCAAAATCCGCGAGCGGGTGCAGGCGGCTGGGCGTAGTTTTCACGCGAATGACAATATTGCGGAATTCATCGAGCCCGGTGAGCTAGAGCTCCTGCTCGACGAGGTGGAAAGCAAGATGCAGGGCGTGCTCGACAGCATGGTGATTGACACCGTGAACGACCACAACAGCCAGGCCACTGCACGCCGCGTTGCCAAGATGTACTTGAAGGAAGTGTTTGCGGGGCGCTACCACAAGCAGCCTGCGATCACCGAGTTCCCCAACGGCAAGAACCTCAATGAGCTGATGATTGTGGGCCCCATCACGGTGCGTTCAGCCTGCAGCCACCATCTGTGCCCGGTCATGGGCAAGGTGTGGATTGGGGTGATGCCCAACAAAAACACCAATGTGATTGGCCTGTCCAAATACGCGCGCTTGGTCGATTGGGTGCTGGGGCGCCCCCAGATTCAGGAGGAGGCCATCATTCAGCTGGCCGACCTGATCATGGAAAAAACCCGACCTGATGGCCTTGCAGTGGTCATGGAGTGCTCACATTTTTGCATGTCTTGGCGCGGCGTTCGTGAAAAAGACAGCAAGATGCTCAACTCTGTCATGCGGGGCGCCTTCCTCAAAGATCCCACGCTGCGCCGTGAGTTCCTGGCCTTGATCCCCGGGCGCAAGGCCGATTGAAGTTGTCTTCCCTTGCATCTCCAGGCTGCGCGTTGCGCAGCCTTTTTTGTGGCTGAGTTGCTGGCATGTCGCTCCAAGCATTTGCACTGATTGTGTTGGCAGGGCTGATCCACGCCGGGTGGAACATTGCCGCCAAAAAAGCCGGGGGCGATGCGCGCTTTGCCTTCTTTTCTTCGGCCTTGCTCATCGTTGTGTGGGCACCGCTGGCATGGTGGGTGGGTCATGACGTGGTGCCGCACTGGGGCTGGCAGCCGTGGGCCTTGGTGGCCGCCAGCGGGGTGTTGCACCTGTTTTATTACGTGATTTTGCTGCGTGGCTACCGCCATGCCGATCTGACGGTGGTGTACCCGCTGGCGCGTGGCAGTGGCCCGTTGATGAGCTCTTTGTTTGCGATTGCGGTGCTGGACGAAGCCATCTCCCAACTGGGTGTACTGGGCATTGTGGGCGTGGTGCTGGGGGTGTTTTTGATTGCGGGTGGCCCCGGGCTGTTTCTCCAGCGCCGTGACGCGGCGGCGCAGCAGCGCCTGTACCACGGCCTGCTGTATGGCGTGGTGACGGGCATCTTTATTGCGGGCTACACCGTGGTGGACGGCTACGGCGTGAAGGTGCTGCTGCTGTCGCCCATCCTGATCGACTACCTGGGCAGCTGTTTGCGCGTGCTGCTGCTGGCACCTGTGGTGTTGCGCAATCTGCCCGAGGCCCGTTCGCTGTGGACAGTGCAGTGGCGCTGGGCGCTGCTGGTGGCCGTGGTCAGCCCGATTGCCTATGTGCTGGTGCTGTTTGCCATGCAAAGCGCGCCGATTTCGCATGTGGCGCCGGCACGCGAGGTGTCCATGCTGTTTGCGGCGTTGATTGGTGGGCATTTGCTCAAAGAGGGTGACCGCATGGTGCGCATTGGCGGGGCCATCCTGATTGCGCTGGGTGTGACGGCCTTGGCTATCGGCTAAAGTGGGCGCCATGCAAAGCTTGAATGTGCGAAATGGTGGCCTTGCCGTTGCGTTGCTTGTGGGGGCCTTGTCGGCGGGCGCGGCGCCCGCGCCGTGGTTTTGGTGGGCCAGCAAGCTCGATGGGCAGCGCGTGTGCGCACAGTTCATGCCTGCGCAAGGGTGGCGCAAGGCCGAGGGGCCGTTTCACAATGCGCAGTGTCTGCCGGGGCGCGGGGTGCTACAGCCGCGCTGAAAAGCGGGCTGCCGCAGTCGCCGTGCGGCATTCCTCCAGCCCCGCTGCGCGCGTTGCATGCGGGGCTTTGTTTTTGGCGCACTGTGGCGTCGCCAGCAGGCACTGGTGATGCGGCGGGCGTGCACGCACAATCCAAGCTTGTTGTGTGTTGCAAAGAGATGATCCCATGCCTGCTGTAGATGCTTTGCTGGCTTTTTTTGGGGTGGCGGTGCTGTTGGCGCTCAGCCCCGGGCCCGATAACTTGTTTGTTCTGGTGCAGTCCGTGCAGCGTGGCTGGCGTGTGGGCATGTGCGTGGTGCTGGGGCTGTGTCTGGGCATTTTGGTGCACACCACAGCGGTGGCACTGGGGCTGGCGGCGGTGTTTGCGGCTTCCAGTGCGGCGTTCACGGTGCTGAAGTGGTGCGGCGCGGCCTATTTGGCATGGCTGGCGTGGGGCGCATTGCGGGCGCCGGCCAGCACCAGCGCAGCGCCGCAGGTTGCAGGCCAGCTGCCGCCGCTGCCGTGGCGCGAGGCGCTGCGTATGGTGGGCCGCGGGGTGGTGATGAATTTGACCAACCCCAAGGTGCTGATTTTCTTTCTGGCCTTTTTGCCGCAGTTTGCCGACCCGGCGCGGGGCAGTGTGGCGCTGCAAATCATCTGCTTTGGCTGGGTGTTTGTGCTGGCAACCTTCTTGGTGTTTGGCGCGATTGCCTGTTTTTCAGGGGCTTTTGGCGGCCTGCTGCTGCGCTCTGCACGCGGGCAGTGGTGGCTGAATCGGCTGGCGGGGCTGGTGTTTCTGGGGCTGGCCGTGCGGCTGGCTACGGTGCAGAAGTGATGATTTTTAAAAAAGAATAGCTTTTGGCGCACATAAACAAAGGACTTCAGATGGTTAAGTATCTGAAGTCCTTGTTTGGTAAGCGCAAGGCGCTATGGTCTTTGCGGTGCCTAGTTTTTGTCTGACCAGTGCATGGCCGACAAATCGTTCACAAAAATCGGCATGTCTTTCCACAGGCCGCGCAGATTTTTGTTGGCAATCGTCACCCACTGGGGCTGGTACAAAAAGCCGTGCACGGCGTCATTGGCCAGCAGGCGCTGGGCCTCACCCAGCAAGCGTGCGCGGTCGGTGGGTTTGGGCGTGTGCTTGATCTTCTCAAACAGATCGCGGAACTCTTGCGAGTCATAAGCCCAGTAGTAATCGGGCTTGGCAAAGTTGCCCAGATCAAAAGGCTCGACGTGGCTGATGATGGTCAGGTCGTACTGCTTGTTGCCGTAGGTGCCCGACAGCCACTGTGCCCATTCCACGTTCTGCAGCTTGACTTCAATGCCCACCTTGGCCAGCTGGGCTGCAATGATTTCGCCGCCCTGGCGCGCATACGGGGCCGGGGGCAGGGTCATCGTCAGCTTCAGCGGCAGTGGCACGCCCGCTTCTTTGAGCAAGGCCTTGGCTTTGTCGATGTTGTGCGGGTTGATGCCGGTGGTGTCCACATAGCCAAACGCGCCGGGCACGTAGTGGCTGCCAATGGGCACGCCATAGCCCTCGGCAGCGCCTTCGATGATGGCCTTGCGGTCAATGGCAGCCGCGATGGCCTTGCGCACACGCACATCGTTCAACGGTTTCTTGCCGTTGTTGATGGCCAAAATGGTTTTGGCGCGTGAGCCGCTGATGATGACTTGAAAGCGCGGGTTCTTCTCAAACTGCGGCACGCTGCGCGGTGTGGCGCGCGGGAAGGCATCCACATCGCCGGCCAGCAAGGCGGTCACCTGGGCGGCTGCGTCGGGAATGAAGCGGAACGTTGCGCGCTTGATGCGGATCTTGCCTGCATCGCGGTACTGCGGCCATGCCACGAGGGTGACGGACGCGCCCTTTTGCCATTGCGCCAGCTTGTACGGGCCGGTGCCAACCGGTTTGCTGGTGTTGGTGGCAGCGCTCTTGGGCTCGACGATGATGGAGGTGCCCTGGCCCAGCACGAACAAGAAGTCCGGGTCGATGTCTTCGGTGATCAGCTCGACGGTGTAGTCGTCAATCACCCGCACCGACAAATTGGCAAATGTGCGCTTGTCTTTGTTGGTGCTTTTGTCACCGCCCGCACGCTCGAACGAAAACTTCACGGTGTGCGCATTGAAGGGCTCACCGTTTTGGAATTGCACGCCCTTGCGCAGGCGCAGGGTGTAGGTTTTGAGGTCGCTGGAGACTTCCCAGCTCTCGGCCAGCAGGGGGGAGACGCTGCCATCCGGGTTGATCTTGGTGAGCGTCTCAAAGATGTTGTATTGCGTGATCTCCGAAATCGAGGAGGCGGCGCTGGCCGTGGGGTCCAGCATCGGAGGCTCCAGCGTCAAGGCCAGTGTCACCGTGTCTTTTTTGGCTGGCTGCGCAAACGTTGGCAAGGGCACCAGCGTGGTCAAGCCTGCAAAGGCGCCAGATGCCAGCAAGCTGCGGCGATGGATCATGATGGGCGGTCTCCGGAATGTCTCAATGAATCGGTCAAATAGCAAACAGGCCTGCAGTGCTGTCTCGCACCGTCAGGCCGCAGACCGCTTTTTACACCAAGTTAGAGCTGGCTTTCTCGCGCAGCTGGCGCAGTGCCCGCGCACGGCCCGGGGCAATCTGGGGCACGGCATTCAGCAGCTTTTGCGTGTAGGGGTGCTGGGCATGGTTAAACAGCTGTTTGGGGCTGCCACGTTCCACCACGCTGCCCTGCTGCATGACGATGACTTCCTCACACAAATGATTGACCACGGCCAGGTCGTGGCTGATGAGCAAATACGTCATGCCAAAGCGTTGTTGCAAGTCCAGCAGCAGGTTAAGCACCTGGGCTTGCACCGAGACGTCCAGCGCACTGACCGGTTCATCGGCCACGATGAGCTGGGGGTGGGTGATCAAGGCACGGGCAATCGCAATACGCTGGCGTTGGCCGCCCGAAAACTCGTGCGGGTATTTGTCCAGATCACTGGTTTGCAGGCCCACTTGGTGCAACACCTCCGCGGCTTGCTCGCGCTGCTCGGCGCGCGTGGAGCGGCTCAATGCCTCCAGGGGCTCTGCCACGATGCGTGCCACGGTCATGCGCGGATCCAAAGAACCATAAGGATCCTGGAACACCATCTGGTAGTTGCGCCGCGCCGCGCGCATGGCTTTGCCAGAGAGGGTGTGGATGTCTTGCCCATCCCACAGCACATGGCCGGTGCTGGGGGTGTCCAGCCCCATGGCCAGACGCGCCAGGGTGGATTTACCCGAGCCTGATTCACCCACAATCCCGACGTTGCGGCCGCTGTACACGGTGAGATCCACGCTGTGCAGGGCATGTACCTGCGGCGCTGCTTGCCACAGCTGGCGCCGGGGCAAGCGATAGGTTTTGCCCAGTGCCTGGGTTTGCAGCAGCGGTGCACGGAGGTGGTCAGGCGTCATTTCCAGGCCTCTGTATTGCCGGGGCGCATGGCCTCGGGGCGCAGGCAGCGCACCTGGTGTACGCCAAGGCTGCTGTATTCAGCTTCTTGGGGTTGAAAGCTGGGAATGCCTACGCGCTGGGGCTTGTTGTCGTAGCACTGCGCCTGGGTGAAAGCGCAGCGCCCGGCGAAGGTGCAGCCATGCGGCAAATCGCGCAAGCTGGGGACGCTGCCGGGAATGGTGAACAAGTCCAGCGGCTTGCCACTGGGCTGGCGGGGCGCATCCAGCCGTGGGCGCGCGGCCATCAACCCTCGGGTATAGGGGTGGCCCATGTGGCGAAAGAGGGCGCCGGTGGGCCCGCTTTCTACAATCTGGCCGCCATACATGACCAGCATATCGTCCACGTTTTGGGAGATCACGCCCAGGTCATGAGAGATGAGGATCAGCGCCATATTGCGCTCTGCCACCACTTCATTGATGAGATCCAGAATCTGCTGCTGCACCGTAACGTCCAGTGCGGTGGTGGGTTCGTCCGCAATCAGTAAGTCAGGCTCACAGGCCAGCGCCATCGCAATCGTGATGCGCTGGCGTTGCCCGCCCGAGAATTGGTGCGGGTAGTCGTGCATGCGGCGTGGGGCGTCAGGAATGCCCACGCGCTCAAGCAAGGCAGTGGCTGCCCGCAGTGCCTGCTGGTGCCCCAGCCGTTGGTGCAGCCGCAGCGGCTCGGCCACCTGGCTCCCAATCGGGTGTACCGGGTTGAGTGCGGTCATGGGTTCTTGGAACACCATGGCGATACGGTTGCCGCGCATGGCTTGCCAGTCGCGCTCGGTTTGTCCGAGCAGCTCACGTCCCTCCCAGCGTATGCTGCCGGTGACACTGGCGTTGTCGGGCTGCAGCCCCATCAGCGTTTGCGCGGTCAGCGATTTACCACTGCCGGACTCGCCAATAATGCCCAGCGCGTGTCCACGCTCCAGCTTGAACGACAGGTGGCGCAGCGCTTGCACAGCGCCTTGGCTGCTGCGCAGAAAAAGGTTCAGTCCGGTGACTTCAAGCAGTGGCATGGCGGTCTTGCGGCATTTAGCGTTGGCGCGACAGGCGCGGGTCCATCACATCGCGCAGGCCGTCGCCCAGCAGATTCAGCCCCAACACAGACAAGGCAATGGCTACGCCGGGAAATACGGCCAGCAGCGGTGCTTGGAACATCAGGGTCTGGGCATCGCTGAGCATGCGCCCCCACGACGGTTGTGGCGGCTGGGTGCCCAGTCCCAGATAAGAGAGGGCAGCTTCCGCCAGAATGGCCAGCGCAAACTGGATGGTGGCTTGTACGGTGAGTACGCCCAAAATATTCGGCAGCACGTGCTGCAGTGTGATGCTGAAGCGGTTTTTGCCGCAAGCGCGTGCAGCCATGATGTACTCGCGCGCCCACACTGCATTGGCCGAGGCACGGGTAATGCGCGCAAAGGTGGGAATGTTGAAGATACCAATTGCGATGATGGCGTTGACCATGCTGGGGCCAAACACGGCGGTCATCATGATGGCCGACAAAATGGCCGGAAAGGCAAAGGTGAAGTCCGACATGCGCATGATGACTTCCTCCACCCAGCCGCGCAGGGCAGAGGCCAGCAAGCCCAAGCTAACGCCAAACACCACCCCGATACCCACCGCAATCACGCCCACGGCAATGGAGCTGCGTGCCCCCACCATGATTTGTGAGAGCACATCGCGGCCAAAAGCATCGGTGCCCATCCAGAACTGGGGGCTGGGTGGTAGTAGCTTGGCCTCCATATTCATGGCATAGGGGCTCCAGGGCGTCCAGATAAAAGACAGCAGCGCACCCACGAGCAAGGCCAGGGTGAGGATGCCGCCAATCACAAAACTGGGGTGGCGCAGCCCGCGCTGCAACAAGGTGCGGGGCTGGTTCATAGGTCGCTGGCTTTCACGCGGGGGTCAATGGCGGCATACAGCACATCCACCACAAAGTTTACAAAGATCACCATGGCTGCCAGCAGCATCACGCAATTGCGCACCACAATCAGGTCGCGGTTGGCAATCGACTGAAAGATCAAGCGGCCCAAGCCGGGCAGGTAAAACACGTTTTCCACCACGATGGTGCCCGCCAGCAAATTGGCAAACTGCAGGCCCATGACGGTGATGACAGGAATCAGGGCATTGCGCAGCACATGGCCCCACAGCACCGCGCGCTGGCTCAAACCCTTGGCACGGGCGGTGCGCACAAAGTCTTCGCGCAGCACCTCCAGCACGGCAGAGCGGGTGATGCGCGCCAAAATGGCAGCCTGCACCACCGCCAAAGCAATGGCCGGCAGCAGCAGGGCTTGGAGCGCGGGCCAGAAACCGCCGCCCATCTCGGAGCTCCAGCCTGGGAAGCCGCCAGCCGAAAACCATTGCAGCTTCACCGAAAACAGCAGGATCAACAGGATGGCAAACCAGAAGTTGGGAATGGCAATGCCCAGCTGGGCCAGGCCCATGATACCGATGTCGCCCAGCTTGTTGTGTCGTGACGCGGCGTATACCCCGGCCAGCAAGGCCAGCACCGTGGTGATGACCATGGCCAGCACTGCCAGCGGCAGTGTCAGTGCCAAGCGCTCTTGCACCAATTCCCACACGGGTGAGCCGTAGGCATAGCTGTTGCCGAGATTCCCAGTGAAAAAACCGGCCATCCATTCCATGTAGCGCTGCAGTGCAGGCTGGTTCAGCCCCAGTTGCTCGGCCATGGCGGCCACTGCCTCGGGGTCGGCATCCGGCCCCATCAGCACCTGCGCGGCATTGCCCGGCAAAATTTCCAGCACCGCGAACACTACGGCAGAAGCTCCCAGCAGGGTGGCAATCAGCGTGAGCAGTCGTTGGAGGAGAAAAACACTCATGGAAACAAAGCGGTCAAGGGGAAGCGGGCACAGAGCATAGCGGCAAATCCCACAGTACAAAGCATGGAAGTGTGCGCCAGATATCCAGTAGACGATGCGGGGCACGATAATTGCACCTATGTCCCCTGTGTTGAACACCTATGACCGTGCGGCCACCGTTGGCGCGGCCTTGTGCCAAGGAGGCGTGTAATGGCGCTAATGATCACGGATGAATGCATCAATTGTGATGTATGCGAGCCAGAGTGTCCCAATGACGCCATTTACATGGGGGAGCTGATCTATGAGATCGACCCCCACAAATGTACCGAATGCGTCGGTCACTTTGAGGAGCCTCAGTGCATGCAGGTGTGCCCGGTCTCGTGCATTCCTGTAAACCCCGAGTTTGTGGAAAGTCGAGAGACTTTGCTGCAAAAGTTTGAGCGCTTGCAGGCGCAAGCGGCCCAAAGCTAAAACTTTCAAATATTAATCAAATTGGCTGCTAGCGCTTATCCAGTAAGCGCCAGTAGCTATTTTTTTATTCTTCGATTGCAGGGCCGGAGGCTTCTGTCGGTGGCGCTGGCTTGCGCGCTGGTTTGGGGCGAGGCGGCTTGTTGGTATTGATTTGTACCGTGGCCTTGTCCATGTCGCCTGCCACCAGTAATGGCCAGGCCTTCAAGCTGCGATCAATCTGCTCTTGGATGGCATTCCACTGATCTTGGGGTGGTTTTTTAAGTACCCAGCCCGAGACCTCCCCTTTTTGCCCGGGGTGGCCAATACCGACGCGCAAACGCCAGTACTCGGGGCTGCCCAGCTGGGCGTGGATATCGCGCAAACCGTTGTGGCCGCCATGACTGCCGCCCTTTTTGAGCTTGATTTGGCCGGGTTCGAAATCCAGCTCATCATGAACCACCAGCACTTCTTCGGGCTTGATCTTGAAAAAACGTGCCAAAGCACCGACGGATTTGCCCGACAGATTCATGAATGTTTGGGGCTGCAGCAACCACACCGTATTGCCTTGCACATTGGCGCGTGCGACCAAACCCCAGTAGCTGCGCTCGGGCTGCAGCTGTACTTTGAGCTCACGGGCCAAGCCATCAATCCACCAAAAGCCGGCGTTGTGGCGTGTGTCTTCGTATTCCGGGCCGGGATTGCCCAAGCCCACAAACAGTTTGATCATGTGAGGATTATCCAATCAGGACGAGAGACGTCGTATCACCCAGCAAAACAAATGGCCCACGATGTGGGCCATTTGTTTTGCTCACAGCCTTTGCAAGCTGTGAGTGACAGAAAGAGAAAAATTACTTCTTCTTCTTCTTGTCTGTAGGCGCAGCAGCCACAGGTGCAGCAACCGCAGCTTCAGGCAACTTCACAGCCACCAGCGCAGGGTTCTTGTTAGCGCCGCGAGCAATGATCTTCACGCCAGCAGGCGCCTTCACAGTTTGCAGACCGGGGATGATCTTGGAAGTCAGCTTGGACAGGTCCACAGCGATGAACTCGGGAGTCTTGGCAGGAGTTGCCAGCACGGAAACTTCTGTGACCAGAGGTGTCACAGTGCCGTTCTCGGACACCACAGCAGGCGACTTGTCAGCGTTTTCATAACGCAGAGCAACCTTGGATTCCACCTTGGTGTTCTCGTCCACGCGTTGGAAGTCAACGTGCAGAACCAGAGGACGGAAGGGGTGGAACTGCACATCGCGCAGAACAACCTTGGTGGACTTGCCGTCAACTTCCAGATCCAGGATCGAAGTGTGGAATTCTTCCTTCTTCAGCGCGTGGAACAGGTTGTTGTGGTTGATTTCAATTTTCTGGGCTTCTTGGCCAGCACCGAAAACGATACCAGGTGTGTTGCCGGAAATACGCAGGCGGCGGCTCGCACCCGTACCTTGCAGATTGCGCGATGTTGCGACGATTTGCATAACTAACTCCAATATGAGTGGACCGCGACCAGTCCCACTCGGTTGATAACCAAGGCACAAGCCTTGGATGAAACTCCGGAAAACGCAAGCCTCCCGAAGGAGGCTGATGCGGTTTCCCGAAGGAAAATTTAGTCTTGGAACAAACTGCTGACCGAGTCACCGTTTTGAATGCGGTTCATGGTTTCAGCAAACAAAGGTGCCACAGACAGTTGGCGAATCTTGCCGCACGCTTGGGCAGCAGGACTCAGAGGAATGGTATTGGTCACCACAACTTCGTCCAAAGCGCTGCCTTCAGAAATGCGCTGGATGGCCGGGCCAGAGAAGATGGGGTGTGTGCAGTAGGCATACACATTCTTCGCGCCGCGCTGCTTAAGCACTTCAGCGGCCTTCACCAGTGTGCCGGCAGTGTCGATCATGTCATCCATGATCACGCAGTTGCGACCATCGATGTCACCAATCACGTGCATCACTTCAGAGACGTTGGCCTTGGGGCGGCGCTTGTCGATGATGGCCAGATCACAACCCAGTTGCTTGGCCAGTGCACGCGCACGCACCACGCCACCCACGTCAGGAGAAACGACGATCAGGTCTTCGTACTTCTTCTGGTTCAGGTCGCCCAGCAACACGGGGGATGCGTAGATGTTGTCCACGGGAATGTCAAAGAACCCCTGAATTTGGTCAGCGTGCAAATCCATGGTCAGCACGCGATTCACACCAGCGGCTTGCAGCATGTTGGCTACCAGCTTGGCAGTAATTGCCACGCGGGTGGAGCGCACACGGCGGTCTTGACGGGCATAACCAAAGTAGGGAATCACTGCGCAGATGCTTTGGGCGGACGCGCGCTTCAAAGCATCCACCATCACCAACAACTCCATCAGGTTGTCATTGGTAGGGGCGCAAGTAGGTTGCACCACAAACACATCGCGGGTGCGAACGTTTTGCTTGATTTCTACGGTCACTTCACCGTCAGAGAAACGGCCAACATCTGCAGCGCCCAAAGACGCGCCAAGGTGTTTGGCGATTTCTTCGGCCATGCTGCGATTGGCATTGCCCGTAAAAACCACGAATTCAGAATTGTTGGATTGCATGAGCTTCCCAGTATTGGGTTTGCTTGAACGCATGAAGATATTTGGCAGGGGAGGAAGGACTCGAACCCTCGCATGCCGGAATCAAAATCCGGTGCCTTAACCAACTTGGCGACTCCCCTACACTGGTCAATTGTCATCGATAACAATGAACCGGTAGCTTTTTATTCTGGCACCCAATGCAGCAAAGGATGTTTTTCCAGATTGTTGCAAAGCTTGATTTGCCAACTGCTGGACGCGGCTTGTAAATCAATATCTTTGCATTTTTGTGCAAATACTGCACTTCCTGAGCCAGTCATTATAGCACGCATCCCTTGCGAGTTAAGCCAATGTTTGGCTTTCATGACATCGGGGCAAAGTGCTTCAGCAACTGGCTGCAAGTCGTTGTGGCCAAAGCCATAGTGATCTGCAGCAAAGTCTTCGATTGTAGCAGGCTTTGTATTGCGTTGCAGGCTGGGCGAGCCAAAGATGCTTTGGGTGGTGAGACCGGCTTCGGGCTTGATGACCCAGAAGCTGCTTGGTGGCAGGGTTGCTGTGTCAGATAAGGGCGTAATTTGTTCGCCGATGCCTTCTACCCATGCATTGCGGCCACGGATGAAAAAAGGGACATCTGCGCCGAGCTGCACACCGATGTGTTCCAAATCTGCACGGCTGAGATTGAGGTTCCACATGCGGTTCAGTGCAATCAGTGTAGATGCCGCATCGGATGAGCCGCCGCCCATGCCTGCTTGGGATGGAATGCTTTTTTCGATGGAAATGCGCACACCTTGTGTGCAACCCGTTGCGGTTTGCAGCGCTTTGGCTGCGCGCGTACACAAATCATCTGCAGGAAGTTGGGCCTGCGGGTTGAGGTCTAAGCGAGAGATTTCAGTGCTTTGAAGGTGTTCGAAGTGCAGCAGGTCTTGCCAGTCGATCAGCATGAAAACAGACTGCAGCAGATGGTAACCATCTGCACGTTGGCCGGTGATGTGTAAAAACAGGTTGAGTTTGGCGGGAGCCGGGACGTCGTAAAGACTGCGCATGGAGAAAGCTAAAGCGTATGCACGGAGGTGCTGGTGAGTTATTCGGAGCGCTGTAAAACCACACGCAAAGTGGCTTGGGGAAGCGGGGTGATGCGCTGCGCAGTAATTCGTCCTTCGGCATGGCGACTGAGATCAACCTGCCAGCCATCGGCTGTCACTGCCAGGCCCTGCAGCCAGCCAAATAGCGCCTCTAGTGGCAATGCCGTCCCCAGACTTTGTCGCAAGAGTGCGTGCAGCGAGTCGGATGGGGTGATGTGATCACCTTGCTGCAGTGTTGCTAGTCCAGGCTGCCACTGTAGCTGGGCAATTTGAGATCCAAGTGGGTTGAAAATGTCCAGGCGGCCTTGCTCGGGAGTGCCTTCCAGGTGGAAAGAGGCGCTGAATGACTGCTCTTGTGCCAAAGGATCGAGGACTTGCAAACCCAGGCGGCCACTCCAACTGTGGGCAATTTGTGCCTGTGAGGTCTTCAGGGCAGGGGGGGCGCTGCAGCCCGAAAGAGCCGCAGCACTTGCCAGTGCCAAAGCCATCAGCCCTTGTACAGGGAAATGCTTGTGGACTTTCACCATGGCTTAAGGCCTGACTTGCAAACGGTTCAACGTGGCGCGCAGCGTTTCATTCTCTGCATCGCGCTCGAGCGCTTGGCGCCATACGGCTCGAGCGCGTTCTTTGCTGCCCATGCTCCACAGCACTTCTCCCAAATGCGCAGCAATTTCTACATCCTCGCGCTGGGCGTAGGCTTTTTCCAGCAGTTCCAAAGCCTTGCTGTTGTTGCCCATGCGAAATTCGACCCAGGCGAGGCTGTCGGTGATGAATGGGTCATCGGGCGCCAGTTGCAGTGCGGATTCAATCAATGCTTTGGCTTCGGGCAAACGGATACCACGATCGGCATATGAGTAGCCCAAAGCATTCAGTCCATGATGGTGCGTGGGGTGTTTGGCAATCAGGTCACGCAGGATGTTTTCCATGGCATCGACTTTGCCTGCACGCTCCGCCAAGATAGCCGTTTCATACGCAATATCGGGGTCGTTGGGCAACTGCTCGTGCAGTGTGAGTTGCAGCAAATAGGCCTCTTGAGGCGCATTGTTCTCGCGCAGCAAGGCGACTTCTGCTTGGCGCTTTTGCATCGCTTCTGCGTCGTTTCTTGCAGGTGTCGCACGGATCAGCGCGCGTCCTTGTGCCAGCTTGCCTTGTTTGGCCAGCGCTTGTGCTTTGAGGCTTTGGACGTTCAGCAAGGCTTCGCTGTCAGGGATTTTGTCTAGCCACTGGAGTGCCAGCGCATAGTCTTTGGCTTGAAGCGCAATGCGCCCGCCCAGTAAATACGCTTGGGACAAGACATAGCTGCGCTGTGCCTCGTTGGAAATGTCTTGGGCAATTTTTTCTACCCGCTGCATGGCTTGCTGTGCTTTGCGCCATTTGCCGTTTTGGGCATAAATGTTCGCTTGTGCCATCCAGGCATCCACCATGTCTGGGTTGGCTTTGAGCAAGGGGGTGAGTTGATTTTGGGCATCGTCCCAGCGGTTTTTGCCCATCAATACCCGCGTATACGCCATTTGAATGGTGGGAGCTGGCTTGTCGCGCATGTAGTCTTCCGCCATCGCCTCTGCCGAAGGCATACCAGTTTCCAACAGCTCTAAAGCAAGTAAAGCAGTTGCACCATTGCGTGGGCCTTGTGCGTAGGCATGCACCAGCGCCTGCAGCGCCAAGTCTTTTTGGTTGGCATTGATTCGCATGTGACCGATCGTGGCCCATGCCGCAGGCGCAAGGTCTGGGTTTTGCAAGTCCGGTTGAAGGGCTTGCTCTACGACGGCTGCCGCCAAGACTTTGTCTGTTGCACGGCTATAAAGCTGCGCAACCGCAAGATAGGTTGCAGGTTTGGCTGCGTTGTTCGTCCATGCCACTTCACGCGATAAAGGCTCTTGCGATTCTGAAATGCGATTGAGTCGCAGCAAAATTTGCAGCAAATAGCGATTGGCGTCTCTCGATTGCGGGAAATTGGTCTGCCATTCGTTGGCCACAATGAAGGCTTGTTGGCCGGAGCGCGATTGCAAGGCAATTTCGGCAGCGCGTTGGTAGAGCTGCTGGGACTGACTTTGGCGCGCGGCATCCATAAGTAAAGCGATGGCATTGGTGGCATCACCTTGGGAGGCGGCCATCTCTCCCACCAAGAGGTCGTAGAACAACTCCGCATCCAGTGCAGCGGCCTCATCGGCAGGCGAAGGTTGCAAAGCCTCGGCGTTTGGATCCAAGGATGGGGGCGCTTCTTGCGCCCATGCGGGCAATGCTCCGAAAACAAGTACGGAAATAAGGGCCAAGCGCCAATTGCGGAGTGTGGAGACCATCGGCTCATAATAATCCAAGCATTTCATTGTTGTGAGCGAAATGATCAGATGCCAGAACTTCCAGAGGTTGAAGTTACCCGCCGAAGCTTTGCCCAGCAAATTCAGGGGGCGCAAGTTGTCTCTGTCACTTTAGGCAAGCCTTTGCGCTGGGCGCTGGGTTGTGAGCCCGCCCATTTGGTGGGTGCGACGGTGCAGCAAGTGCGCCGCAGGGGCAAATATTTGCTGCTGGATCTTGATCGCGGCATGTTGATGATTCACCTTGGAATGTCCGGCAGTCTGCGCTTTGCAAGTGATTTGCCGACGCTGGGCAAGCATGACCACTTTGACATGCATACGAGCCAAGGTAGCTTGCGCTTGCATGATCCTCGGCGCTTTGGCGCTGTGATTGCAACACAAGGCGAGAGTGATCCTGTTGCGCGCAAATTGCTGGATGGTTTGGGGATGGAGCCTCTGGACGAGGCACATTTCATTTGGCAGCGTTTCTACGCGGGGCTGCAGTCCAGTCGATCACCCATCAAGCCATTGCTGTTGGGAGGCAAGTTGGTTGTAGGGGTTGGCAATATTTATGCTTCCGAAGTCTTGTTTGCCAGCCGGATTGCGCCTACGGTTGCTGCCAACACTATCAGTGGGCAAAAAGCCAAGCGCTTGTTTCAAGCCATTCGGGAGATTTTGGCGATTGCCGTAGAGCGGGGTGGAACCACGTTGCGCGACTTTTCCAGCGCTGACGGCATGCAGGGACACTTCCAGACACAAACCCAGGTGTATGACCGTGCGGGGTTGCCTTGTACCCACTGTGGCAAGCCCATCAGGCTGTTGCGGCAAGGCCAGCGCAGCACGTACTACTGTGCGTATTGTCAAAAAGCTTGAGGAAATCGGCAATGGCGCCACGACCCGTACAAAACGCTGGCGCTATATTGGAGGGCTTACAGCCATAACACTGCAACGAGGGAGAGATTGTGGGCCCTTCATTTAGCGAGCAATTTGACCGGTTTGGCCATTGGCGCAAAGGTTTTGCGGGCCAGATGGCGGCTTTTAGTGACTGGCTGGCTGCACAAGATTTGCTGGACGCGGCAGTGCAAGATCATTTGCAGCGGCTGGAGGCCCTGCTGCGCGGCGATAAGGTGTGCGTTGCCTTTGTGGCGGAGTTCTCGCGGGGCAAATCAGAACTTATTAACGCGGTGTTTTTTGCGCACTATGGCCGGCGCATCATGCCGGCATCGCCTGGGCGCACCACCATGTGTCCGACCGAACTGGGTTACGACGCTGCGTTGCCTGCATGTTTGCGTTTGTTGCCGGTAGAAACGCGTGCACAGCCTTACAGCTTGGCAGAGTGGCGCAGCCGCCCTTCCACGTGGGTGCAACTGCCCTTGGATGTGCATGATGCCGATCAACTGGCCTATGCCATGGCACATGTGGCACAGGTGCGCAAGGTGTCGGTGCAAGAGGCGCAAACTTTGGGCTTTTGGAGCGATGCGCCAGGGGCGGAAAACCCGGTGTGCGATGCGCAGGGAATGGTGGAAATTCCCAAATGGCGCCATGCACTGATCAATATGGCACACCCCTTGCTCAAGCAAGGGCTGGTGATTGTGGATACCCCGGGGCTGAATGCGGTGGGCACGGAGCCAGAACTGACCGTCAACCTGATTGCGCAAGCCCATGCCGTGGTGTTCTTGCTGGCAGCCGATGCCGGTGTGACGAAGTCAGATTTATCGATCTGGAAAGAGCATTTGCTGCCTTGCCACCGTGAAGGTGATGCGCATCTGGTGGTGCTCAACAAAATCGACACCTTGTGGAGCAGTCTGGATTCAGGCACCGAGGTGCAAGTGCAGCTCAATCGCCAGCGTGCGCAAAGCGCACAGATCCTGGAGATTGATCCTGCCCGGATCGTGCCTTTGTCTGCCCAAAAGGGGTTGATGGCAAAGATAGAAAGCAATGCTGCGCTCCTTAAAAGCAGTGGTCTGCCACTGTTTGAGGATCTGCTGGCGCAAGGCATTTTGGCGCATCGCCAAACTATTTTGCGCAATGTGGTGGGTGAGGGTGTGGCGCAGTTGCAAGCGCAGGTGCTGCGTTCGATCCACATCCGCCAGCGCGATTTGGATGAGCAAATGCTGGAGCTGCGCAGTCTGCGGGGTAAGAACGCCACGGTGATTGAGAACATGCGCCAGCGTATTCAGCAAGAGCAGCGCACGTTTGAGGCCAGCACGGCAAAAATTTTGGCGGTGCGCTCGGTGCATTTAAAGCTGATGAACCAAGCGTTTCAGCTTTTGGGTGCGACATCGCTGCGCAAAGAGCTGGAGCAACTCAGCAGCGCACTGGAGCATTCGGGCTTGAAAATGGGCGTGCGCAAAGTCTATGCCTCCACTTTTGAGCGTTTGCGTGGCCTGGGCGAGCAAGCCAAAGTGGCTGCGGCGGAAATTCAGGCCATGCTTGGCGCTACGTTCAAAGACCTGAATGCGGAGTTTGGTTTTTCACTGCAGCTACCGGCGGACTTGCAACTGCATGACTTTGACCGTGAGCTGGCCAACATTGAAGAAAGCTATTTGCAGTACCTGGGCTTTGGCCATGCGCTCAAACTTGCCAATCCGTTGTTTGGGCAGCGCATGGTCAAGGCCTTGGGCATGCGGCTGCGTGCGGTGTTTGAATCCGCAGCCAATGACCTGGATTTATGGAGCAAAAGCGCGACCTCACAGCTTGACGCACAATTGAAAGAACGCAAACGCAGCTTTGCACGGCGTATTGAAGCGGTAGACCGCATCAACGAAGCGGCCAGTGGGCTGATGGAGCGCATTGCTGAAATTGAGTCCTCCGATCAGCAACTCCATTTGCTGGAGCAGCGCTTGGGGCAATGGATGCAGCAACTGCTGCAACCCGCTGAGCCCGCAGCGCAGGAGCTCGGTGCTACGGAGCAGACCGCGTGAAAGCTGCGTTGATTTTCTTGCTTTAGCCTTCTCTTTCTCCTTTGAGTCATTCCAACCCTTTGATCGCTGCGGATGTGGTGCAGTGGCAGGCCAGCCATGGCCGTAACCATCTGCCTTGGCAGCAAACCCGTGATCCTTACCGCGTGTGGCTGTCTGAAATCATGCTGCAGCAAACCCAGGTCACTACCGTCTTGGGTTATTACGAGCGGTTTTTGCAGCAGTTCCCGGATGTGGCCAGTTTGGCTGCCGCCCCTGAGGATGATGTGATGGCGCTGTGGAGCGGGCTGGGTTATTACAGCCGCGCGCGCAATCTGCACCGATGTGCCAAGGCGGTGGTGGCCGAGCATGGGGGCGCTTTTCCGCGCACGGCTGCGGTGCTGGCTACGTTGCCGGGCATTGGCCGTTCTACGGCTGCAGCCATTGCATCGTTTTGCTTTGGGGAGCGCGCAGCCATTTTGGATGCCAACGTCAAACGTGTGCTCACACGGGTGCTGGCGTATGGGGAAGACCTCTCCAGCAGCCGCCATGAAAAAGCCTTGTGGGTGTTGGCAGAGGATTTGCTGCCCGCCCAGGATCTGCACAACACCATGCCGCGCTACACCCAGGGTCTGATGGACTTGGGTGCCACGGTGTGCTTGCCGCGCAACCCTTCGTGCTTGGTGTGCCCTTTGCAGCCCAAGTGCCAAGCGGCGCAGCAAGGCAATGCAGCCAGCTATCCGGTCAAAACGCGCAAAACCAAACGCAGCACACAAGCGTGGTGGTTGCTTGTGCTGCGCGATGCAGCAGGCCATGTGTGCTTGCAGCGGCGCCCATCCACAGGGGGGGACACCGGTATTTGGGCTGGGCTTTTTAGCCCACCGGTATATGCCAGTGCACAGGCGCTGGAGGATGGTTGGGCTGCGCTGGGCCTGGCTGCCACGGCGCGCCAGGATTGGCCTGCACAGCTGCATGTGCTGACGCACCGCGATTTGTTCTTACACCCTGTCGTGGTGGATGTGGCAGGGACGCAGCCTGCGCTGTGCCAAGCTGTGCAGGGCTGGAGCTGGCAGTCTGGCGCAGACTGGCCGCAGCTGGGGTTGCCTGCCCCGGTGCGTAAATTGCTGGAGGCTTTATAAAAAGAGAGCTGGCAGCGCTCATATCTATTGATTTTTAGATATAAAAATATCTGAAACCTATACAAATCAAGCGCTACCAGCTCTCTTTTTTAATATTTTTAGTGGGATGGTGTCTGTGCCAGTGCGCGGCTGTCCATCTCGCGGTGGCGGCGCAACGTGGACCACTGGGCCTGGTAGCGCAGCGCCAGTTGCTCCACCAGATACACCGAGCGGTGCTGCCCGCCCGTGCAGCCTACGGCGACAGTGACATAGCTGCGGTGGTTGGCATTGAGCACGGGCAGCCAGTGGTCGAGAAACTGCGCAATATGCGTTTGCATGGCACCCACATCAGGCTGCTGGCGCAAAAAGTGCTGTACGGGCTCGTCTTTGCCGCTCAGGGGGCGCAGTTCGGCGTCGTAATACGGGTTGGGCAGCATGCGCACATCAAACACATAGTCCGCATCGACAGGAATGCCGTGTTTGAAACCAAAGGACTGGAACACCAGCGTCATCTGGTTGGTGGGCGCTTTGAGCAGGGCTTTGATATAGCTTTGCAACTGTGCGCCGCGGATGTTGCTGGTGTCGATGACATGGGCGTACTCGCGAATGTCGCCCAGCAACTCGCGCTCGCGCTCGATGATTTGCACCAGGTCTTGACGCCCGTCCGGGCCTTCGGACTGCGACAAGGGGTGACGGCGGCGCGTTTCGGAAAAGCGGCGCACCAAGGTAGCGGTGGAGGCATCCAGAAACACCACATGCATGTGCAGCCCCGAGGCTTTGAGGCGCTGCAGCTTCTCCAGCTCGCGCGGCAAATTGGGCAAGCTGGTGGCGCTGCGCGCGTCAATCGCAATCGCCACGCGCTTGCCGTGGTGGGCGTGCTGCAGGCGCACAAAGTCTTCCAGCAGCTCGGGCGGCAGGTTGTCCACGCAGTAGTAACCGGCGTCTTCCAGGGCGTGCAAAGCCACGGATTTGCCCGAGCCTGACATTCCCGTAATCAGCACAATTTCTAAATCTGTCATGGCTTGGCGTGGCTCCATCAAGGCGTGTTGGCGGCGTGCAGCATCTCGCGTGCATGCGCCATGGTGGTGTCAGAGATTTTTTCGCCCCCCAGCATGCGGGCAATTTCTCGTTCGCGCTGGGCGGTGTCGGTGGGAGTGACGGTGCTGCTGGTGCCCGCTTTGTCCCGTTTTTTGGCGACCACGTAATGGTGGTCGGCGCATGCGGCCACCTGCGGCAAGTGGGTGACCGCCAATACCTGGCGGTCTTTACCCAAGGCGCGCATGAGCTTGCCCACGGTTTCGGCCACGGCACCACCGACGCCGGAATCTACCTCGTCAAAAATCAAAGTGCCTGCATGGCCCAGTTCACTGGTGGTTACGGCAATTGCCAGCGACAGGCGCGAGAGTTCACCGCCAGAGGCTACTTTGCCAATCGGCTTGGGCGTGGCGCCCGGGTGGCCCGCCACCAGGAACTGCACGCTGTCCATGCCGTGGGGGCTGGGTTCTGCCAGCTTGTCCAGCTGCACTTCAAAGCGGCCGCCTTGCATGCCCAGGCCTTGCATGGCCTGCGTGATGGCACGCGAGAGTTTGGGGGCCGCCTTGGCACGTTGCAGTGACAGCTCCCGCGCAGCGGCTTGGTAGGCGTCGCTGGCTTGTTGCTCGGCTTTGCGCAGACGGCCAATGTCTACCACGGCGTCCAGCTGGCGCAGCTCTTCACGCCACGATTGCAGCAGGCTGGGCAGCTCTTGTGGCGTGCGCTTGTAGCGGCGTGCCAGTTGCATCCACAGCGACAGGCGCTCGTCCAGCTCGGCGAGTTTGTCCGGGTCTAACTCGGTGCGGCGCAAATAGATTTGCAGCGAATGTTGGGCGTCGTTGATCTGCGCAAGACTGGAGGCCAAAACGTCTGCAATCGCTTGGAATTCGGGCTCTAGGTGCTCTTGATCTTGAAGCATGTCCTGTGCGCGGCTCAGCGGCGTGCTGGCGCCTGCTTCATCATCTTCCAGCAGGTGTAGCGCACCCTGCGCCGCTTCCAGCAGCGCTTGCGCGTGTGACAGGCGGGTGTGCTGGGTGTTGAGTTCGTCCCACTCCTCCATGCCAGGGTTGAGTTTGTCCAACTCCCCAATCTGCCACTGCAGGCGCTCGCGTTCGCGCTGCAGCGTGTCTTGCGCGGCGATGGCGTGTTCCAAATCCTTGGCTGCAGCGCGCCAGACCATCCAGTGCTGGCGCAATGCTTGCGTGCTGACGTTGGCATACGCGTCCAGCAGTTCGCGCACGGCATCGGCACGTGTCAGGCTTTGCCAGGCGTGCTGGCCGTGAATGTCCAGCAACTCTTCGCCCAAGCCGCGCAACTGTGTGGCGGTGGCGGGGGCACCATTGATCCAAGCGCGGCTGCGCCCTTGGCTGTCAATCACGCGGCGCAGCAGCAGGCTTTCTTCCAGCGCAAAGCCGCCTTCTTGCAGCCAGTGCTGCAGGTGGTCGAGGCAGTCAAACTCGGCACTGATGTCGGCTTGCGTTGCGCCTTCACGCACCACGCCAGAGTCAGCACGGCTGCCCAGCACCAGTTGCAGCGCATCAATCAATATGGACTTGCCCGCGCCGGTCTCTCCGGTCAGCACGGTAAAACCGGTGTGCAAATCCAGCTCCAGCTGCTGCACGATGACAAAGTCGCGCAGGGCAATGCGTTTGAGGGCCATGCTCAGTAGCCTCCCTCGTTCCAACCCAGCTTTTTGCGCAGCGTCGCGAAGTAGTTCCAGCCGACAGGATGCAAAAAGCGCACGCTGTGTTCGGAGCGGCGCACGTAGATGCGATCGCCGTGCAGCAGCGAGGCGAGCGATTGCATGTCGAAGTTGGCACTGATGTCGCGCCCGCTCACCACTTCCATCATCACTTCCGTTTGGTCAGACAGCACAATAGGGCGGTTGGACAGCGTGTGCGGGGCAATCGGTGCCATCAGCCACGCTGGAATGGAGGGGTGCATCAAGGGGCCGCCCACCGACAAGGTGTAGGCGGTAGAGCCTGTCGGCGTGGCCACGATCAAACCGTCGGCCCGCTGGTTTGACAGAAAACGACCATCTACCTCGACACGCAACTCCACCATGCCCGAGGTGCCGCCGCGGTTGACCACAACATCGTTCATTGCCAGCGCTTCAAACACGGTTTCTTCGTTGCGCACCACACGGGCATGCATTAAAGGGCGAGACTCTTGTTCGTACTCGCCGTGCAGCATGGGTAGCAGGGCTTGTGGGTAGTCGTTCAGGGGAATATCGGTCACAAAGCCGAGACGGCCTTGGTTGATCCCAATCAGCGGCGTGTTGTGCTTGGCCAGTTGGCGCGCAATTCCCAGCATGGTGCCATCGCCGCCCACCACAATACCCAGGTCACAATGCTGACCCAGGTCGTCGACATCCAGTGAAGCAAAACTGCTGTGCAGCCCGGTGTGGAGTGCTGTTTCAGCGTCCAGCACGACTTCACAGCCTTGCTCGCGCAGAAAATCTGCAATACCTTGGAGAATGTGGCGAGACTGCTCCGTAGCAGTGCCGGAAGTGGTGGCGGACTGGTATTTACCCACCAGTGCGACATGGCGAAACTTGGACGTCATATCGGAAATTACATCATTAAAGTCATGTGAGTTTTCCTAAGACGGCTCACAAGCTTCTCTTTGCATGCGCTTTCTTTGCCTGTTTCTAGCGCAGCAATCACGATCCATTTTTGTGGGTCTTCTCCAATTTCCCCAGCCAGTTCACCTGCAACGATAGGGCTGAGATTCCCTCTGGTCTTGGCATTCGTGAAAAGTGCGCGTGCAATTCCAAGCTGACGAGCCCATTCAGCGGCTGGCTTTATAGATAAAGCTTTTTCCATCAATTCGACAGTTGTTTTCATAGCAACACCTTTTGTCTATTCCAAGTAAACACTGTGGTTACTTTTTGGTATCCACGGTGTGTACATGATAGCTTCCGGCTCGTAACCGATGTGTTTACATCAA